>CALRJJ020000618.1:0-3707 GCA_943367505.1 Flavobacterium psychrophilum
AGCCAGAGCCGCAAAAATTGTTTGTTCACTGGTCTGGCTGGTAACGAATAGTATGCGGCACCCGGGCTCAGCGGCCTTGATCAGAGCAGCAGCTTCGATACCATCAATTCCAGGCAGACCAATGTCCATCAGGATTACCTCAGCCCGCAGCTCTTGCGCTTTCGCTACAGCAGTTAAGCCATCGGCAGCATAATCACAAAGCACCAGATCAGGAATATCCTTTAGCGTCAGTTCCTGAGCCAATCGAACAATTTCATTGTCTTCGACAAGCAGAATTCTAATGGCTTCCTTAGGCACGTCGATATCCTCTAAATTAGATCTGCTTATCCAATTTACTAAAACACAGTCTCCAAGCATCATAAGTTCACGGGCTTGGCAAATTAGTGGCTTGCACAAGCAAAAAGGAGCCTTCGCGTGAAGGCTCCTTTTTTGAATGCAAAAGAAAGATAGTCGCTTTAGTCGCTAAATGACTAAGAGTCTAGCTTAATGGCAGAATCTGAGTTAGCTCTAGATTGCGCCAGCTCTATACTGCAGCAGCGCTTTCTGCCTTAGCAGCTTCGGCTTTATGAGCATTCAAAGCTTCTTGCAATTTAGTTTCATCGGATTTGGACAAGTTTGTCTTGAGAACTTTTCCGCCAGTACCTTGCAAATCTTCTAGTACTTTGTCTGTGGTCATTTGGCGAATCAGCACGCAAAGAGCTGAAGTACCAGGCTTAATGGTTTGACCTAGCTCAATCATGAAATCGTCTTTGATGCCAAGATCTTCAAGAGCCCCAGTGATCATGCCAGTAGCAGCGCCCAAAGCCATGCCAAACATTGGCACTAAGAACAAACAACCAATCAATGTGCCCCAGAATCCACCCTCAAGAGCTCCGGCTGCAGTAGTGTTGACAATCTGATGCAGCTTAACTTTGCCCTTCAAATCACGCACAACAACCACGGCATCTTCCAAATCGACCAGGTACTCTCTTTCAAGCCTTGCCAACTTCACTCTCATTTCTTGAGCTTTGTACATGTCGTCATAGCCGATTATTACTAACGTTTCCATATATCTCTCCTTAGCTGATTGAATACTGCCCAATGTCGCGTGCTGGCTAGAAAGCCAATAAAGCATGCCTTGTCTTATCACGACCAAAGAACGCATACATTAGATTGAGTGGAAGAGTTGATTAAGAATAGACCAAGCCCTAATGTTGCAGGCGGGAGGCACTGATCTCAGCCGTCCGCATGATTGCTTCGCAACGGTCCTCAGCTTCCTTTGAAATAGCGTCTTTTTCTTCAGTGCGCAAATCGATAAAGCGAGTACCATCAGACTTTCGGAACCACTGATTACCGGTAAATTTGCCATTGGCAATGCGCTCTTTGGCCTCAGCGCGAATAGCTTTGCACTCGTCATTGGCCCGCTTTAAGATTTCCTCTGCGCGAGCCCGGTCTGCCGCTATTATGGCTTGAGCAGCGGCTTCCTTTACATCTGGCTTAGCCTCGGCTTTTGTCGATTTTTCACCATCAGCAAGCGCGGCTGAAGCTGACGAGCGAGAAGCATCAGTAGATAATGGAGCTACGCCGGTTAGCCTTTGCAAAGCATCAAGACAATACTTAGTGGTAGCACTATTGGGCTGACATCGCAAACAAGTCTCATACTCTCTGATGGCGCTAGCAGACTGGCCGGAACTCAAATAAGTATTGGCCAAATAGTAATGCACTAGCCAATTTTGCGGATAAGTCTTAGCGGCCTTCTCAAAGCTTGTTCGAGCCTGGCCATAGCTCTTTGCTTTGTAAAATTCACAGCCTTGCTCGAAGTCTGCAGCCTGGGCTGGCCAGCTGAACAATATTGATGATGTAACCAGCGCAATAACCAGTGCAGCAGCCAGCGCCGCCCTGTCCCATAAAATTGCAATATTCTTCTTGAGCATTTGAACCGTACAGAAGACTTGAGACTTAGCTTTTACTATCTTACGAGAAAAAAATGCACTTTGGTGACTCAATTTGCTAGGTAGTCGCCACATCACTTTCAAGCAAATGATCTTGAAATTCTCGATACCAGGCGAGTATTCCACCGCTAAGGTTGAGCACTTGCTCATAACCTTTACTGCGCAACAATTGCGCAGCACGACGACTACGAATACCTGAGCGGCAATAAACCACTAACGGAAGCTCGCTTGAAATTTCGCCATAGCGGCTCTCTAGCTCGTCCACGGCAATCAGCCTACTACCACGAAAACGCATAGCTCGATTTTCTTGCAAGGTTCGCACATCAAGCAATAGCAGTTTTTCTGCTGAATCAAGTCTTTGCCGCAACTGAGCTGGCGATATTGAGGTAGCGGCGGCAGCCGAGGCCGTTTGACAAGTTTCGACGGGCTCTCTTGTGACAATAGGTCCCCCAGAATCTAAGCCAGAATCTAAGCCCGAATCTAAGCCCGACTCTAGACCAGAATCCAGACCAGAGCTTAGGCGAGAGTCTTCTTCCCTCAGGCGCGAACGGAGCGCAGCAGCAATTTCACGCGACTGCCCTGAGCCATTTGAACAAAAAAGACTGCAGCTAGCTGTTAATTTGAGCAGACGAAAATCAAGAGCTAGAGCGTCATAAAGCAGCAGTCGGCCGACCAAACTCTCACCAATTCCCAGCAAAAGCTTGAGGGCTTCTGTCGCCTGTAGGCTACCAATTACTCCAGCTAGAACTCCGACCACTCCAGCTTCAGCACAATTGGCTACAACTGCATTTTCCTCAGGGAAGAGGCAGCGGTAACAGGGCCCACCGGGCTGACAAAACACACTGACCTGGCCCTCAAAGCGATAAATAGAGCCATAAACGAAAGGCCGTCCCAGTAGCAAGCAAGCATCGTTAATGGCATAGCGAGTGGCAAAATTGTCGCTACAGTCGACAACCAGGTCATAGGCAGAAATAAGCTCTTCAGCACTGGCAGGGCCCAGACGCTCATGATGAATTTCCACTACAGTGCCAGAGTTAGAAGCCTTGAGCCGGCGCGCGGCAGCCTCAACCTTAGCCAGACCCAAGTCGCCTTCGCTAAACAATATTTGTCTGTGCAAATTTGACAACTCAACAACATCGTCATCAACAAGACCAATGGTGCCCACACCGGCTGCGGCAAGATAAGCAGCCACTGGTGAGCCCAGCCCCCCGGCGCCGACTATCAAAACACGAGCCGCCTTTAGGGCCAACTGACCGGCTTCGCCAACCTCCGCAAGGAGAATATGGCGACTATATCTCTCATGTTCGGTGGCACTGAGCATGAGATCTCTAAAGCACCCGATGGCGACAGTCAGCGCAAAAGACTCTCAATCCATGGGGGCGAAAAAATCGAATCTCATTCCATTGACGCGAATAGCTTAAATACATGCGATCGTCGGCAATGCCACGATAGGCAATGTGCACTATGCCCTTGCAGCAAACTAGCTCCTCTTCGGCAGTACTATCTGTGGGTACACTAGCTGTGGGTATACTAGCTGTGGCAGCGTTATCCTCTGCCTGAGCTGGCTTTGCCGTCTTCTTTCGAGCTAAGGCACGAGCACTGGCAACAAAATCTCTCAGCGCTTTTTTATCATCAGTCATGGACAAATTCTAACTGATCTCAGGCGTTGTCTGGCCTAAGGGGCAGAAGAATAACAAAGGTTGAACCCTTTCCCACCACCGATTCGACTTCAACTGTGCCATGATGCCGGGCCACAATTTCACGCACAATGGCCAA
>CALRJJ020000619.1:0-3704 GCA_943367505.1 Flavobacterium psychrophilum
ACCAGAGCGAAAAGATCGGTTACTCTCAAAAGCCAAAGAGATCATGGGAAAACTAACCGCTGAAATTAGCGGAACAGATAGCAAAGGTTAAGTAGTGCGTTTTAGCAGAGACATAGAAAAAGCTTTAGTGATAGTTTTCAGCGCCGCAATTATGTGCGGCTGTACCCAGACTGAAAGCAACGAAGTAACCCCCCAAGGCACCATCGCCCTAGAGAAAATCACCCTGGGTGTACCCGAGTCGACGCTCAAAGAAGCAATGGTCACTTTCGTCAAAGACCCTTCAGCCGCGGCCAACGCTGGCGGTAAAAGTCAATACTTGAGCCGCGAGAAAACAGCGGCTGGTGGTCAATACATGGTGCAATGCAAAGATGGAACAGTATTCCAAATTAGCGAGATATTTACTGAGCCTAGCAGCAAAGAACCTGCTGTAATCGAACTGCGCAAACTTCTGCCGGCAGGGGCTCCCGAACAATCGCGGGTAGAAGAGAAACTGACTTCAGATGTTTATTACTATGGCTCAGACTACACTGGCGAAATAAGTTTCAAAGATGCAAAGAAAAGCCAGGTAACAAGCTTAACTTCAACCAACATTCTCCTGACCGACAGCGCCCAGAAGGCTACCGCCGCAGAAAAAGAGGCCTTAAAGCCACTTGTGGACAAAGCCCATGAGCCAAAATAGCAGTGCCAATTGACTAAAAACTAATGCAACCTGAGGCGATATCGGGAAGAATTAGTCTTTGCTACGGTATCCAAGAATAGAAATGAGTGCATCTTCAATCACTAACGCCCCCGTTAAACCCACAGTAGAAGCAGATAGCGGCCTATCCGAGCTGTGGATTCAGCGTCACCTCTTGACCTTAATGGTCAAACGCGACTGCTTGGGGCGCTATAAAGGTTCTCTTCTCGGCCTACTCTGGCCACTGATAAACCCTTTTGGCCATCTGCTGCTATATACGTTCTTATTTTGCATCGTCTTGAAAGTAAAATTAGGAACCAGCGCCAGTACGAGCAATTTCGCTCTCTACCTGATGGCAGGTTTGTTACCCTGGGGGGCATTTGCCGAAGCCCTGGCGCGCTCATCAACTGTAATTCTGGAACACCCCAACTTAGTCAAAAGAGTGGTCTTTCCCCTTCAGATATTGCCATTAGTAACCGTTCTTTCTGCTCTTTTTACAGAAGCGATTGCATTTACTATCCTTCTAACAGGGGTGCTGATCTACAACCACGGCTTGCCAGCTTCTCTAATTTTCTTGCCCTTGATTGTTATTTCTCAATTCCTTCTCACCGCAGGCATTAGCTGGTTTGTCGCCAGCTTAAGCGTATACATAAGAGACATCCGCCATTTAATGGCCTTGAGCTTATCGGCCTGGATGTATGGCACCCCAATTGTTTACCCAGCCACAGCACTACCAGAACAAATTCAATTCATCCTCTGGGTTAATCCAATGGCAGGCATAGTGCTCGACTATCGCCGGGTAGTACTTGAAGGCCTTCCGCCCGATTGGCCACACTACGGTGTTTACACGGCAGTGGCATTGATAGTCTGCCTGATTGGCTTCAAATTCTTTGAAGCAACAAAAAAATCTTTTGCCGACGTAATGTAAGTCTGACGACCTGGTGGCAACGATAGCGTATTATAGTTCACTGAATGAAACCTAGGCATAGAGACAATTCCGATGACTGATCAGCATAAACTTTTCGGCGCATACGATATTCGAGGCATATACGGCAAGGGTTTAGACGAGCCTTTTGCTAAAAATGTTGGCTTCGCTTACGGCCACTATCTCAAACCACAAGGTGGCGGAAGGGTATTAATTGGCTCAGATGCAAGAACCTCTTCGCCAGCATTAAAAGCTGCCTTTATTGAAGGAGTTCTTGCAAGCGGCAACGATGTTCTAGACATCGGAGTTTCATCAACACCGATGGCTGTATGGTATGCAGCACAAGCGGGCTTCGACGGTGGAGCGGTCGTCACTGCTAGCCATATGGGCAAGCAGTACAACGGGCTCAAGCTCTACGCCAGCCAGGCCAAACCACTAGGTGCCAACAATGGCCTGGGCGAAATTCGCACAAAAGTAGAAGGCGGTGCCTGCTCTGGTCTAGCCAACAACAAGAGCGGAAAACTCACCACTGTCGATATCATTCCAGAATATGTCAGTTTTCTCCTCCGTCACGTGCGCCCAGAACGTCGCCTTAAAATTGCACTAGATGCTGGTCACGGCGCGGCGGGCCCTGAGCTAGAAGAACTAGCCAAAACGGCAAAACATTTGGTTGAGTTCATTCTCCTCAACTCAAAACCAGACGGCACCTTCCCCAAGCGCACACCAAACCCACTCGATGAAGGCTCAATGACAGAGCTGAGCAAACTAGTTGTCGAAGAAAAATGCGACTTTGGTGTGTCTTTCGACGGTGACGCCGATCGCGCAGTGTTTGTAGATGAACACGGCGAACAAGTCGATACTGGCTTGATGATTGGTTTAATCGGTGCTGAATTAGTACGCCGCCACGGCGGTGGAAAAGTTGTCTACGATTTGCGCGCCAGCAGAGCCGTACCAGAATATATTGTTTCGCAAGGTGGAACACCAATTCGCACTGGTGTTGGTACCCAATTTATGATGAATAGTATGAAAGATCACCGTGCTCTATTTGCTGGTGAACTCTCTGGCCACTATTATTATGCCGACATGTACGCCACAGACAACGCCCTGCGCACAATGCTTGAGGCCGTCAACGTAGTGGCTCGCGGTACGGCCAGTCTATCTAAGCTAATTGAGCCACTGATGGTCTACTCTAGCTCCGGTGAAATTAACTTACGCGTTAGCAATATCCAGGACACCCTGAGCAAACTTGAAAATGGTATCACCGGCGGCACTAAAGAACATATCGATGGTCTTTCTGTCAATTTTGATGACTGGTGGTTTTCTGCTCGTGGCTCCCAAACCGAGCCTGTCTTAAGATTGACTCTTGGAGCTGTCTCTAAACAAATTTTGGATCAACGAAAGGCGCAGCTATTCGAAATAATCGAGGGCTAACCCCAGGAAACCTCAAAAATTATGACGAGCTACCATAAAAGCACATCAATTTGGTTGATCGTAAACACCCTCATTTTGGCCCTGGCAAGCTCATATATTTTAGAGTTCACGGCAATTGGTTGTGAAATATCCAACCAGTCTGACCGCCTTGATGTAATAGACAAAATTGATCAATTCCCCAAGGACGCACCCAACACCGTACTGATGCTCGGCTCATCGCTGGGTATATTTCCCGCTGCCCTAGCTGATTTCAAAGAATTTGGAGAACCGAAACCAGGGGCTGACAAATTCCTCCACTACTCTTCATATCGTTATCTAGACAAATTACTAAGCTCAGCTAATGGCTCTCCCGTCAATACTCTAAACCTGTCGAACCAGGGCGGCAT
This sequence comes from Flavobacterium psychrophilum, assembly GCA_943367505.1. Lineage (GTDB taxonomy): Bacteria > Cyanobacteriota > Vampirovibrionia > Obscuribacterales > Obscuribacteraceae. The sequence continues at coordinate 3,419 of CALRJJ020000619.1, forward strand.
GACTTCCGAAGACCTGCTCTTGCTCAAAGGCGCATTCAAAGCTGGCATCAATCCCAAATTAGTTATTTTGCTAACTGGCCCAAGAGATTTTCTTGATCACCAAACCAATAAAATTGGCGAATCGAAACTATCCAAGGCTCTGCTAGTGCGAATTTCCGACTCAGTCTGGAATTTTTCCGATACACCCACGGCAAATCTTGAGACCCTGGCCAGTCGATTTCTCCCTCTATTTCTCCAGCGAGATGCGGTAACCAAGTTTTTAACCACAGGCCTGAAGAAGACAATC
>CALRJJ020000620.1:0-3701 GCA_943367505.1 Flavobacterium psychrophilum
AATCGAATTCTGCCCAAACGATTTTTTCTTTTCTCTGCCACAGAGGTTCGATAAATTTAGACCTGAGGATTTATTTTCACTTAGCTTGAGCAACGAGATTCACCATCGTCATGACTTGCGAGAATCTATGCCCTCTATAGCTAACCTTACAAGCCTTATAAACCTTGATATTGCGAACACAACCATAGGCGATGATGAAATCGTCTATCTTAATAGATTGCAGCATCTTTTTTTTCTAAAGATCGGAAACACAAAGATCACAGGAAATGGTATCGCTTATTTTGCAAGACTAAAAGATCTAGTTTCATTGGACTTTGGTGGCAACAAAGACCTCCACAAAATGCTATTAGCTTTGCAAGGCTCTAATAAAATCAATATTTTGAGCCTGAACTCTGCAGATACTCCTTTGTCTGAATCAGATGCCGAATTAATTGCTTCCTGCAAAAGCATAAAGCGCCTGGAGCTTGACGGCAGCGTAACTAGTGACAAAGTGCTAAATATTCTGTCTAGCTTACCAATGCTTGAATATATAAGTCTTCGCGACTGTATTTTGAGCAAACAGTCAATCGACGACTTTAGAAAAGCATGTCTACCCAGACAGATTGAAATAGTTTTGTCTGAAACGTCGAATAAAGCTGAGAGCAACTGAGAGATCTATATCTGCCGAGTAAAAATAATAGTAAGCGGAGGCCCAACTCGCAATATTTTGGCCCTTTTTTTATTATTTCATATAGTTGATAGACGGCAATGCTGAATATTCGGTTGCTGTATACGCCCGGAATAGAAAAGAGAGTGCCACTATTAACGGTGACACTCTCTACTTCTAATTCACGAATTGTCTTGGCGAATTCTAGCTAATTACTTGCGCTTTGTCAGGCTAGAAATGAATAGTACAATCAGGGCGCCAGTTGCTGCAGCAGCTGCAGAGCTCGATGCCGTAATCAAAAGAAGGCTCTTCACAAAGGTGAAGTGAGCTACTAGCAATGAGCTTAAAGTCGCGAGAACGGCCGCCAAAATGCCGCCACTAATTGAGACTGTAGCCACAAGGCTGCGGGTGATTGGCTTATCGCTGAAAATAGAGCCGTTAACAATCAAAAAAGACCAAAGTGCTGATGCTGCCTGGCAAAAAAGTAGCAGTAGCGCCAATACCAGAGCTGCAGATATTGAGGTTGTCTGGCTTATCGCCAACATCGAAATCGTTGTGACTTGCAGCCAGCCACCCAGAGCTACTGATAGACCCAGGTCTCCGCTGAGTACCTGAAAGGTGCCGACAACAAGAGGTCGAACTAATGATGCGAGTGTTTTCAAGAATTCCATGATTTTTCTCCGATGTGTTTAATACTCATTAGCTAACCAGCCAATGAGTGGTGAAGACTCAAGATGCTTTTCGAGTACCTAAGTCGCTCGATGGAGCGTCGCTCACGCTTTCATTTTCATTTTCGTAAAGGTACTTGAATCGCTCGGCGAGGATGGTCTCCTCTTTCATGAGAGCATGAGCGACGCGAATGATTTTGTCGCGATGTTCTTTTACGAGTTTGTTTGTTTCTTCCCAGCATTCAAACATGATTTTCGTCCAAGCTCTGTCAAACTGCTCCGCCATGAATGGGCTTAGAGGAGCTGCGGGAAAGCCCTGACTGTCGAGCTTAATCTGAATCGGACAGAGCCCCTCCGACATGCCGTAGGCACCGGCCATAAAGCGAGCCAGTTTGTTTCCCTGTTCAAGATCACTACTAGAGCCCGTATCACGAAGCTGCAATAGCTCCAGTTGAGATGCCTGACCAGCAAGAGCAGTCATGATCTGGCTTCTAATATCTGCTTCGGTCAGACAATAACGCTCCACCTCAGAGTGCGCTTGCATCATTCCTAGTGATTTGCTGCGGATGATGCGCGTGATCTTGGTGACAGTATCGCCACCAGTGGCCGTGGCAATAACTGCATGTCCCGCTTCGTGAATGCAGGTCTTCCAAGCGTCTGTCGACTTTTGCGACCGCGTGCGAGAAAGCAGCTCGTCGCCAAACTGCACGTAGTCAATGGCTTTGTCGAAGTCCTCTAAACTAATTTCGTGAGGCAGAGCTGCGAGTTGCTCATAAGATAACCCAAGAGTTGGTTCTTCTTGACGCTCAGCTGCGATCACGGCTGCTTCATTGCAGACCATATCGATATGCGCCCCCGAGAAATTGGTGGTGCGCATGGCCAGCTCCCGCAACCTCACGTTTGGCGCTAACTCACGATGGCGAGTATGGATGGCGAAGATTTTTTCTCGCCCATTAATATCTGGATAGTCAACAGTGACGTGATAGTCGAAGCGGCCAGGGCGAAGAAGGGCATCGTCCAAGGTCTCAGGCAGGTTTGTTGCTGCCACTACGAGAATACCTGAGCTTGGCTTGAAGCCCTGCATGGCTGTGAGAAGCTGGTTGAGCGTCTGATCTCGTTCGCCTTCGCCGCTCATGTTGCGTCCGCTGCGCTTCTTGCCGATAGCGTCAAGTTCATCAATGAAGATAATGCTCGGTTTGCCATTAGCCCGGTGCTCCGCCTTGGCCTTGTCGAACAGGTCTCGCACGCGACTGGCGCCTACGCCCACATACATCTCCACGAACTCTGAAGCCGATGCAGAGAAGAAATTGGCGTCAGTCTCTCCTGCCAGAATTTGCGCCAAGAGAGTCTTACCTGTTCCTGGAGGGCCGACTAGCAATACTCCCTTGGGAATTTTTGCTCGAAATAGTGCGTACCAGCTCGAGTGCTTTAACCACTTACAGACTCGTTTAAGCTTGGCTATGGCCTCATCGCAGCCCTCTACGTCGGCGAATGTCTTCTTGCGGTCCTCGTTATCATTGTCGTCTTCGCTAGGTTTTACGACTTCCGGCTTGCCAGTTGGACGGTTTTGCCATGGTCTGCGTCCATCATTGAAACTGCTCTTTGGTTCTGGACTAGATGAGCCTATGTTAGGTTGATTTTGAGCCATTGGATGTGACAGGGGTAGGTTTCAAATTGAAATGCTTGGTGCCAAGTTTGGTATCACCGTGTTTCTCCGATCATCCCGAGAGGAAGGTGCGTTTCTTTAGAGTTAGGGTGATTGGAAGAAGCTGATGCTTAAAAATCCTTTTGACTTGCCAGTTGATTGAGCGAAGTAGAAGTTGCCTCGTATCCGAAATCAACCATCGCATGGCAGGCTTCATCGGACAGGCCAAAGGCAAAGGTTGCAACGGTCGGGTCACCGGTTTCAATCACCAGGTGTCGCGGGTCCGAAATGCGGTTGAGATAGTTTTTCACAGGACTGCAAAGCATCTCGCTCAGGTGCACAGTCAGGTCAAAGGCATTCATCTGCAAAGGCTTCGCTGGTAATTTTTCGGCAATGCCAGGGCTGCTGATGATGGCGGTTCTTGTGCACAGATGATAAGGGGTGGCATGGAAGAGCCCACCATCCATCAGGCGAATTGGCTTACCACCAGCGCCATTGGCCACTGACGTAGAACTGATAAATGGCGGCATCGCGCATGAAGCGACAAGTGCTGATACCAGATCATAATCCAGACCCTGAAAGAGGTATGGGCGAAATCCAAAGCCCGAGAACTGCGCAGCAACAATTTTCAGATTTGGTTGTGGTGTCAGGTTGTGTCGTGCCACCATTGATGCAAACATCGGCTCGACGGTGACCAGCCCGCCTTGTCGCAGCGCAGCCATGGGCCGCTTAAAACCTTCTG
>CALRJJ020000621.1:0-3693 GCA_943367505.1 Flavobacterium psychrophilum
TCCGGCTATGGTTGCCAGAAGCCAGATGCAAGGCTTTGATCAGCAGTATGAAGCGCGTACTCGCCTCAATACTTCTGATACCATATTGAATACCGCTTTAGCGGCTCAAACTTTGCAAATGGGAGGCAAGGCTCCACCTGGTGCCTTCAAGACAACCGATGTGATTATGCACGAACGCATGTCACAGAGACCTTTTCTGCCTTATTCGCAGTTCGATGTGATGGCCTATTCTGACTATGGCAAGAAAAAATACGATAAGAACGAAGACTATCGTAATGCTCGCGGCCAAGTTGATGCTAGTGCCCGCTTTGCCCCAGAACTGGGAACCAAGGAAGATACAAGGAAGAGTGCCTACAGTGCCGACGGCCGTATCAAATCGGTGTCGAGCTATCTCAACCGCCACGGCATCAAGAGTTTTGGCCCGGCCCGCTAAGAAATAAAGGCGCACAAGAGTCTATAACAAGACTTTATAGCAAGAGATTTAGCACCTGCAGACTCTTCAGGTCGTTGCCAAAAGTGTCATAAATTTTGCAAAAAAAATGACACTCTTGGAAAACGTATTTTTAGACAAAAGTGCCTGGAATAGTATCTCGCGATTCCAGAGTTTGTCTCATTTTTCGAGTGAAATTGAGACAAGGAAAGAACTTCTTAAAGCCAGACCTTCTTAGAATCAGGCTTGGGGAAACCCCTACCTTGGGGAATACATGCCTTGGGCAATACCGGCCGTGGGAAAACCCTGCTGCTATCGATATTCTAAGACTTAGAGCGGCGACAGAAGAGCAAGCGCCCTTTTTCAGGGTCATCTAATTGGCTGCGCAGCCAGCTGTGTCTTTGTTGGTGACAGCTAAAGAGAATAATTTGGTGCTCGCGGGCGATGACATTGATCAAGAAGCGCATCATCTTCAAGAAGCGGTCGTCATCGGCTTCTGAAAACGGCTCATCCATAATGATCGGCAGAGAGTTCTGTTTGGAGAGAAAACGAGCAACAATCATGCGGGCCAGCCAGTGCAACTGCTCTTTTGTGCCGATAGAAAGTTGATTCATGATCTCGGCAGAAGAAATGTCTTCTGTTTGGTTCTTGCGCCGAGCCACTAGTCTTAGCTCATGGTCGAAGCGTACTTCTTCATAGTCAAGGCCAAGCTTGCCTAGCATCTCTTTGCCTATGTTATTGAGGTTGGTGGCCCAGTCAATATAATTTTCGCCGCTTAAGCGCTTAAGGGTGTCGCGAGCTATTTCTAAGGCAACTTTGGCGCGTTTTGCACTATGAAGCTTGAATTCGGTTAGGTCAAGTTCTTCCAGGCAAGTGAGATACTGCTCGTCACAATTGCCCGAAAGTGTTCTAACTCGCAGGAGAAGCTCTTCTCTTTCTTCCTTCAAGCCTTCTACTTTAGCCAGATCTTGAGGAGCTTCCTCGCCTTCGGTTTCTTCCTCGCTAACCGGTGGCATTGATTCAATACCGGGAAACTGACTGCGAAGAGCATCAAGCTGCTGAATTACTCTAGTCTGGTAGTCTTCCAAACCCTTCACTACTGTGGGCAGTTCAGCTATTGGTGTGCCACTCTCCTGCTCAAGACTGCTTAGTTCGTCAGTCAGTTTTGTGTAGGCCGAGTGAGAATTGATGCGCTCACTGATATTTTCGAGGCCCCGAGCTATGGCGTCTGCAGAACTAAGATCTAGTTCCATGCCAACTTTGTGCAGAATGTTGCCCAGGGCTTGGTCTGTGTCGTCCAATTCATCTTTGAGTTGGCTTAGTTTTCTAGCAGAACTACTAGCGTCTTGGAAAGTCTGTTCCAAGTTCTTAGCCTCTTCGGTGTAGGCTGACAGGCCTTGACTGAGTTGCTTAGCGGTATTAGCCGTCAGTTGAGCGTTAGGTTTGCCCACCTTTGTAACAAAGACAGTCAGGTCAGCTTTGAACTTAGTTAAAGTTGCTTGCTTTTGATCTAGCAATTGTTCTATTAGTTCTAGCTCTTTTAGCTTGCTCGCTTGCACGGCATATTGATCAAGTCTGGTTAATAGATCGGCTCTAGCAGCTAATCCGACTTTTCGGGCTAAGGTGTCTAGTTTTAGCTCAAGAGCACCGACAGTATTATGCTTCTCTTCCAGGTCGTTGATGATGCGTAACTTGTCTGCTTCTATCGACTGAAAATCACTGGCATATAGTACTTCTGGTTTAAATACTGGCACTGCCACAAAGCCTGTTCCGGCCATACCGAGAATTCCTAGCACTAGAAGCACCGGAGCGATAAAGGCCGCAGCTTTGACTGTAATCATGAGAACAATGGCCAGTACTGCCATGATTACCGATGTCAGACCAAGGACAATGGCTAGATTGCGTTTTTTCTCGCCTTCTTGTTTGCGCTTAATTTCAAATTCTTTGTGCTTAGCCCTCGATTGATGGAGGGCTCTTTCGCCGTTGGTTATTTGATCTTGGAAGGCTAAAATCAGTGAATTGTAAGAGCGTGCATTTTCAATGCCTTCCGCTTCTAGCGATTGCATTGATTGTCTTATTTCATCTATTTCTGCTTCACTGGCATCGGTGCCGGCTAGCTTTTCTCTTTCGCTTTTTCTTCTTGCTTTTAAGTCGTTTATTTCTTCTTCAATTACGCTCATGGTGCCGGCAATTGAAGCTACTTGTTGAATTTCATCCAGGCTGAAAGTATCGAGACCCTTAGAGCGCGAAACAAGGCTGGCTTTCTTTTCTTCGTACATTGCTTGCTGAGGCGAGAGCTCACGGGTGATGCGCTCTATCTCTTCGGCTTTGTGCAGGCGACGCTCCACTAGATCTTCTATAGGTCGCTTTAATTCAGAAGGAAAAGGTTCGACTGTTGAAAGCTGCGAAAGTCTAGTGCTCACTTCTTTGTGTCGACCAAGAATTTCGCGCAGTTTATTGAGGCGACCTTGAGCATCGTTCAACTGAAACTTGAGATTCTGATATTCGGTGGCTTTGAAGCGGCTACTATCGCCAGACAGCACACGATTGATAATCATGAGACGGTCAAAGGAGGCGGCTACGTCCTGACGGTCTCTTTCAAAGGCACGAATTTTATTGAGTAGGTCTTGCCTAACCAGTTCTAGGTCGCGAATTAGATTATCTGCTTTTACTTTGCGACCGCCAATTGCCAATTGATTGAGAGTATCGCCAAGCACTCGCACAGCTTGAGCTGAGGTGCCGGAAGGACTGGCGGAATCGGCAATACCTTGAACCAATGTGGCTAAGTCTTGGGCGCCACCAAAAGCGTGTTCGTCTAGTTCTCTTTGGCCAACAAAACAAGTACTAAGGAAGAGTTCACGGGACATGCCGGTAAGCTTAAGGCCAATTTCGTCTTCACCGCTTTCACTCTTAAACTGATGGGTGACTTCGATATTATTGCGATCACGATCAAATACCTGGAATGTTTTTGATTGGAAATCACGCACAATCGTCAGTCGTCGATCGAGGGCGGTAACGTCCATGCGAGCGGAATATATGCCGCCAGATTTTGGTCTACGAGCCTCTCTTTGCGATAGATGATCAGCAGTTTCTTGGCCGACAGCTTGTTTCTCATCATTGAAGTCGAAAAGAATTGACCAGATGGCAGTAGCCATGGTGCTCTTACCGTACTCGTTTGGCTCAACCATGAGGTTGAGTTTCTCCTGAGCAAAGAGTACGCTCTCGCCCTGTATGGCACCGTAGCCTGTTAATTCAACGCGCTC
>CALRJJ020000622.1:0-3684 GCA_943367505.1 Flavobacterium psychrophilum
CGAACTAAAGCTGAGCAAAAAGGGTGACGATCTATACGCTGACGCCATTCTAGTCAAAACCACCGACATTCCTTGTTCGAATGGAGTAATACACGTTCTAGACGGTGTGGTGATGCCGCAACTGAGCAAATAGGTGATAAATGGCCTACACGGCTTTGCGAAAAGAAACGGAAGCGAGGAACGGGGGCAGTCACACCGTCGGGAATTTACTTTCGCCCTTGCTTTTAGCACTATCCTTGACACTACTCATAGTGCCGAGTGCAAATTGTGATAACAAGTACCAAAACCGCAAAGCTGCCACTGCTGCTATAGAAAAAGCTCGCGCCTTAGGCAACAAAATGAACTCCCAGCAATTTGAAGAATTGCTGGGAGTAGCCGACAAGCTGAGCGATGACAATTTAAAGTTCGAAGCCCGCGCGCTAAATCAGATTCTGTGTAAAACGAAACATGCAAACGCCCTAAGCTACTGCCGCCTCGCTTCTACCTATACAGACGTGTTAGGAGATGAAGACCCGACAAAACCAGCAGAAAAATATCTAAAAATGGCTTTGAAATTAGATCCAAAGTTTAGCCCAGCCTATTGCCAATTAGCCGAAATCGCCAATCAAGAAGGCCGCTTTAGCGAAGCGCTAAAATACTGCAATCAAGCAATTGCTTGCCCTAACATAGACATCGCTGCTTATCAATGCAAAGCAACCTCCTTAGCCAATCTCGGTCGACTTCCAGAAGCGCTAGCCACAATTAACACAAGCATTTTGTACATACCAGACAAGGCAGAGCTTTATCGAACCAAAGGCGGTATTTTGGAAGGTCTTCACAGATACCGAGAAGCCCTTGATTCTTTCCGCAAGGCGTCCATTCTACAACCGAAAGAATGGACAAGCTACCAAATAGTGCACATGCTTGAAGTACTGAACAAACTGCCAGAGGCACTAACCGAGATTAATAAGGTTATTGCACACAACCCCAGAGACGGCGAGGCCTATCGTACTAGGGCCCAACTAAAAGTCAAAAACAAAGATCTCGCTGGAGCTATTAGAGACTACGACACAACCATCGAACTAGAGCCAACTGCCAAGACACTTAGAGATAGGGCCAACCTGCACTTACAGATGGGGCACAAAGACCTATATAAGCGTGACTTGGACGCGGCACAAAAAATAATGGATAGTCAGTTTTGAGCAACTGGGGCGCAAGTATCAAGCTTCGTTGGCTGAGCGCCGGGCTTCCAGGTCTTCCCAACGGGCAAATACCTTGGCAACAGCAGCTTCAGCCTTGTGGAAATCTTCCATCATCTCGGCCAGCTTGACGTGATTAGCTGCGATCTTTGGATCTTCCATTTGCTTGCGCACTGCCTGCAAGGCACTCTCGGCCTCTTCAACTTTGCTACCAATTGAGTCTAATTCTTTGCGCTCATTATTAGAGAGGGGCTTAAGATTCTTCTTGCTACCGTTATTACTAGAGACACCACTGGTAGAGCTGCCAATTTTACTGCCCGACTTTTCAATCTTTTCAGCCTTATCAGATTTACCAGCGTTGCTCTTATTCTTCGAGCCACTCTTAGAAAATCGATTTGATTCCCACTGCGAATAATCGGCAAAAAATTCCACTCCACCGTCGCCGTCTAAAGCCAGTATGTTGGTAGAGATAGTATCGATCATGTAGCGATCGTGGGTAACCAGAACCACAGCACCAGGGAAGTCTTGCAAGCTCTCTTCCAGCACTTCGAGAGAAGCAATATCTAGGTCATTAGTAGGTTCGTCTAATATCAAAATGTCTGCTTCTTGCAGCATCAGGCGAGCAATTAAAATTCGCGCTTGCTCACCACCAGACAAATAACTGACCGGCATAGGCAACTGGTCTGGTCGGAAGAGGAAGCGCTTGGACCAGCTCATGACGTGAATTTGACGGTCACGATAGACCACCGAATCTCCGCTAGGGCAAAGGGCCTCTTTCAGAGTAATTTCTTTATTGAGCTGATCGCGATTTTGATCGAACCAAACAACTTTAAGCTGATCAGCGCGCTTTACGGTGCCGCTGTCTGGCTCTATCTGCCCAGCAAGAATGCGCAGTAATGTCGTTTTACCACTGCCGTTTGTGCCGACCAAACCGAGTTTCTGCTTGGGTGTTAATACCAGATCAAGGCCAGCAAATAACTCACGACCACCCATTGACTTAACAACGTCTTTAGCGACGAGCAACTCTTTGGTACGGCGCCCAGATGAGCTAAAGTCAATATTGACTGAGCTATTCATATTATTGCGAGCTTTCACTTCAGCAAACTCGTCAAACAATTTACCAGCCTCACGGATACGTCCCTGTGACTTGGTTTGTCTAGCTCTGGCTCCACGCTGCAACCAGGCAACTTCTCGGCGCATCTTACTTGCTAGAGCTTGCTGCTCATTTGATTGAGCCGAGAGATACTCAGCCCGAGCGACGAGATATTCGCTGTAAGGCCCCTTGCAGCTCAAATATCCATCTTTATAAGCGGCGTTCAATTCAACAGTACGATTGGTGACATTCTCAAGAAAATTACGATCGTGACTGACCAAAATAAAGGCAAAAGGTGCCGACTTAAGCAAGTCTTCTAGCCACAGCACGCCTTCGAGATCTAGGTGGTTGGTTGGTTCATCTAACAGCAGGAAATCTGGTTCTTTCACCAACTGAGCTGCCAGAGCCAAGCGCTTACGCCAGCCACCAGAAAGGGAAGAAACAGTAGCGCCAAGATCTTCAAAGCCAACGGTGCTAAGAGTATATTCCGCACGATTGATGCGCTCAGCCTCGTCTATTGACTGGCCATCTAAAGAGGCGGCAACCACATCACGCAAAATTGCATCAGGTGGATAAGGATTGTCTTGAGCTAAATAGGCAATATTGAGAAACTTGCGAGTGGTTATAACACCATCATCAGGCGAATAAAGACCGGCCATAATCTTGAGCAAGGTTGACTTGCCAGAACCATTCGGGCCGATCAAGCCTACTCGTTCGCGATCATCGATTGTTATCGAAATATCGCGAAATAGTGGTCGGGCGCTAAATGATTTGGTTACTGACTGGCAACTTATAGCAACTGGCATAGTTTCTCATTATACTGGCTAGGGCGCTGTCAACCCAGCTTCATGGCTATTTGTGACGCTGTTGACAGTGTGATTGGCGTCAATTGGGATGATATTGTATTCACATGGTTGCTGAAGCATGAAAATTTGGGTCGACGCAGATGCCTGCCCTGTGCCGGTTAAAGACATCGTCATCAAAGCTGGTCACAAGCTAGCTATTAGCACTATTTTCGTAGCCAACAAAGTAATTGCTCTACCCCTCTCGCCCCACCTCAGCTTTGTACAGGTGGCAAAAGGAGCAGACGTAGCAGATCAATACATTGTTGACCAAGCAACAAAAGACGATTTAGTAATCACTCAAGATATTCTGCTGGCAGCCCAACTAGTTCCCAAAGAAATAGTGGTAATCGACCCTCGCGGTCATGCTTTTACAGAAGAAAACATTGGCGAACGGGTCTCTGTCCGAGCGCTGATGACAGACCTGAGAGACAGTGGCGACATAACAGGAGGGCCCAAACAATACACTGACAAAGACAAACAACGCTTTGCCAGTGCTTTTGATCGGGCCATCACCAAGCTCAATAACAGAACCGGCAACAAATAGAACCAATTATTATGGTTCTGATTC
>CALRJJ020000623.1:0-3652 GCA_943367505.1 Flavobacterium psychrophilum
CTCAGTAGCAAGAAAACGCGCTTATCCCAAGAAGGTTTTGAGAGCCACTCAATGGCAGTAGAAAACTTGCAAAACAAACTGATTGCAATTGAAGAAGAAATCGACAACCTGGTCTTAGTAGCAGCAAACCAGCATTTTAATCTAGACAAACAAAACCAACTAGAACTTCGACACTGGGTAGACAATCGTGCTCAAGCAGATACATCGGCAGCAGCAGCAGTAAAGCTGACAAGCAAAATTTATTTTGAAAACCAAATGGCCCAAGCTTTCGCCATAAAACTCTGGCGCAACAAAGAGCAGCTTGGCCTAAGCAGGCAAATTACATTTGACCAGGTGTGCAATTTTCTCAATAGCAAAATAGAAGTAGAACCAAAGACAGAACTAGAAATAGATCCAGATTTTGCCAAACAATTTATCGACAGCAATTTGCATCGCTATTTTAATAGCCGCTTCAATCAAGTTTTCCATGAACAGTTTGGCGGACAGCCGCCAGTTCTAACAATCAATGGAGCCGTACAAGCAACCTTACCACTACTGAAAAATGGCAATAATCGCCCAGCCGATTTATATCGCGCCCTACTGAATGGTAGAGATTAACCTGATATAGGACTACTGTTGAACAGTCTCGTAGTCGTTCTTCGTCCAGCTATAGCCACCTTTCACATCGGTATCGGCGATATAATCAGCTTCAAACGAAACTTGTTGTCTCTGGGAACCAGCAGGAAAAGATAGGCCGGGATTGCCATCAAGGCTGTTGACGACATCAAGCAGTGTACTATCAAAGCGACGGATACCTGAAGGCGATGTCAGTTGAGCTATGACATGATGATCGCGAGTGATGGTGACTCTCATAGTGGCACGGCCTCTGATTAAGGCCACCTCTTGCCAGCGAGCATAAATCTCAGAAGAGAGCTGTTTATGCCAAGCTTCCCAGGCCAATGTCATTTTTTTCGAGCTGCGCTCGGCACCAATATCAAAACGACTATTCTGCTCTTGGGCAGATGCACTAAGTGGGCCAGCCGGCAGCGTGGCGAAAGCAGTGCGATCGATCAAACCGCTACCCTGAACACCACCGCCTAAAGTACTTTTGCGCGGCGGAGCAACGGGAATCGCATCAGCAGTGGAAAGTGTTGGAGCAGCATTACCGCCAGGTCTGGACAATCGCGTTGTACCATTTTCCAGGCGCACTCCGCCCTTCAAGACCGCACCGGCGCCAGCAGCATGTGCCTGAGTATTGAGCGAAATCATCAGAGAAAAAATAATAGCTGCGCTTACTAATTTGCTTTTCATTGCCCTAATCTCTTGAAATTCCTTACTTACCGCTGGCAAAACCAAACACTGCGCCAAGCACCGCCCCACGTAAGGCATTGCTCTTAGCACTACTCATTCTCGAACCGTTGTTAGATGAGCTAAACAAAGCACCAGATAAGGCACCAGCAGCAGCACCAGCCAGACCATAGGTAGCGGCACGCTTTAAACGACTACTATTTGAACGAGCGCTATAAGCCATACCACTCAGGCCACCTTGACTGTCTAAACTCGCGGCTTTACTGCCAGCAAAAGGAGTAATCTGTCCTTCTGGTTGACTAGCAGTCTGAGTGCCAGAACTTGATTGATTGGAAGAAGCGAAACTATCTGCTGGCGCAGTATTTTTAGCAGCGATTGCCCGGTCAATATCAGCTAGAGCACTGCCAAAACTTGTGCTGGCAGGATTAAGAGAAGAAGCACGGGCCATGTGACTGCGAGCATTGGCAAGGTCACCTTTAGCTCTGTAGGCCTGCGCCAGAGCGAACTGCACATCGCCGTCATCTGGTACCTGCGAAGCCACCGAGTTCAACTTAGTTACTGCTGAATCATAATTACCGGCTTTGTAATCGTTTGAAGCCGAAGCAACAGCGCTTTTCAATTGATTCTTTCTTGCTTCATCAAGGGCCTTGCTTTGGGCTGGAGCTGCCGGTTTGGGAGCCGAAGAAGAAGAGGAAGAAGAGGAAGAGGAAGAAGAAGAAGCGGCAAAGGGATTAGAACTAGAGGCATAGCTCGAAGCCACATGACTAGGGGCACTATTATTGGTCTGAGCCAATTTATTCTGAACGCTAACCACCGCACTTTGCAGATCAGTATCTTGCGGATTCAAATTGAGGGCGCTGCGATAGTACGAAAGAGCACCGTTCAAGTCATTTTTGCCTTCAGCGATAACAGCCAAGTTATAGTAAGCATCGCCATTGCTTGGATCTTTAGCAATGATGCCATGAAAGGCACTTTCAGCCTGGGCCACTTTGCCGTCTTGATAAAGTTGCATAGCATCGGCCAGAGCACCAGATGAATCAACAGCGTAAGGTTCCTCGCTGTCATAACTAGAGCTAGAGTTAGAGCTAGCAGTGGAGGGTGCGCTGGAAGAAGTAGCGGGCGTATCTAAGGTTGGAGCCAGTGGTGGCAGCAGTGAACCAGAACTTGCTGCGCCACTACCATAAGCCAGTGTCTTTTCGATGGCAGCAAGTCGCTCAGTGGTTGTTCCTTTGCGAGTGATGCCAAATAATTTCAATTCAAGATCTTTCAATCGACTGTCAAGGGCGAGCCTAGATTTTGGAGCACCGTAAATAACTTCTTCTATATTGTCGAGCTTAGCTATTTCAGGAGATTGCTTGGACGTTGCAGCCAGAGCAAGCGGTGCATAAGAGCTCAGCAAAACAGCCTGAATGATGGCTAAGGTTTTGATTGTCTTTAACTTCATGACCGAACCTCTAATGACCGCCTGAACCAGAAACCACACTATTGTAATAGAAAAAAAACTAGCATCCTTTCATTGCCGGACAGGACAGCTTTTCGAAAGCCGCACTGTGCCAATTTTAGAACTATCAATCTTGATGCAAACTTCGACGCTACTCTCTCTCCTCTTGTTCCCAGCTATAGCATTATCAGCGCATTTAAACAGTCAAAGCGCTGAAAATATGTTAGGGTAGTATCGTGAAGACCAGCTAAATAAGCTACTCTCCGCGATTCTTGAAAAATTCGTGAGTGGCGAACATGTAGATTGCGTGAAGATTGACTCGTTCGAGATTAAATCGAGACAGTAAAAAAATGCAGATATTGCCAAAAAGCATTACCCCAAACCGATACAGAAGAATCTTACCCATATTCGCCCTAGCACTAACCAGCGGGTTAGCTCTGACTGGTTGTGGTCACACCTCCGAAAAAGTAGAGGGTAAGGCCCTTGCACCTTCACCAGCTAGCAAAGTGGCGGCTGGCGGTCTAAACCTCGTTACCCTGACCCCAGAAACTGAAGTAGCCCTTAATCTTGGCTGCGAGAAAGTCTCGATGAAAGACGTAGACTTCGCCGTTAGGAGTACCGGTGAAGTGCAGGCCAACTCAAATTTGACAACAAAAGTGAGCACGCCAGTTTCAGGCCGAATTATTGCCGTCTTGGTCAACATTGGCGACCATGTTAAAGAGGGGCAAACCCTGGCCAGTATTCGCAGTCAAGACATAGAACAGACCGAAGCTGACCTCCTGCAAAATGCCTCACAAGTGCGGGCCGATCTCAAACGCGAACTGCTGCAGATAGACTCAGATATAACCCAAAACCGCGCCCAGTTGGGGCTATCCCAGAGCACATACGCCCGGGTTAAAGGCCTACTAGACGAAAAAATTGCAT
>CALRJJ020000624.1:0-3652 GCA_943367505.1 Flavobacterium psychrophilum
GATACCTTATAAGCAGGTTTTTGAGATCTAATAGAATTGAACAGTTAGAGCCTCCCAAACCCCGGCTGAAAGTATCTAGGTCGTTCATGATTGAGTATTGCTGGTCTTAGCAATGCTGCAAAAGCCAAAGCTCATGCAGAGCTGAGAACGATTTATGCAAGAAACTCATATTAGTAAGCCACAAACATTTTCCTTTTATATAAACAAGGTATTTTGATGAGTCGAAGCAAGGTAGAGGGCACCAAAATTGCCCAGGCTGCAAAAGATCTCAATGTCACTAGTGTCACGATAAGACGCTACATTCAAGAGTTCGAGATCGAGACAGCCACTGATGAAAACGGTATTAAGGTTCTTCCGGCCCAAGCGCTAGAAGAATTACAAGAAATTCGCAAGCTCAAGGAAGACGGCCTCACTAATCCAAAAGTGATGGAACAGTTAGAAGAGATGCGCTCGGCTAAGACAGAAGAGAAGCCTAGTAAAGCTAAACCTCGCGGCAAAGCCACTAAAGTGGTTGCTGCCAAAGCCAAAAAAGCCGTTGTCGAAGTAGATGACGACGACGAAGAGGAAGAAGAAGAGGTCAAGCCTGAACCAGCACGCAAAGTTCGTGCCACCAAAGTAATCAAGGCACAGCCCAAAGAAGACATCGAAGAGAAAGAAAAAGAAGACGAATCTTCTTCTGACGCTGATGCTAGCGAAGAACAGTCTTCACAAGGCGAAGGCAGCGCTGATGGCGAGAAGTTCATGCACTCTCTCACTTGTCAAACTTGCGCCAAAACTTTCGAACACAACAATCCTCGCCTGAGAGATTGCCTTGATTGCTACCGCGCCAAACGCAAAGAAAGAAGACGTGGTGGCGGCGAGAAGCACAAGAAAGTTATCGAAAATCCACTAGCCACTCAAGTTCTGAGCAAACAATCACCGCTAGGTAGTTCCGCTCAAGCTGGCGTGGAAGCTAAAGACGGTGAGCGTCTCGATAGACTAGACCGCCCCGATAGATTGGAAAGACCTGACAGACTGGAGCGTCCAGATAGACTAGAACGCCCTGACCGGGCTGAGCGGCCAGAACGTGGCGAGAGACCAGAGCGTGATCCAGCTGCCCGAGGCGATCGCGAACCACGCAGAGATCGCGACGCTAGAGAAGGCAGAGAAAGAGAACCAAGAGAAAGACCAGAACGGGTAGCGGTGGCTGCGGCAATGCCAGCTGCGCAACGCAGCACCGAACCTTCTTCTTGGGCTCAAATGCAAAAGCCTGTACGTTCGTACAGAAAAGCAATCGAAGAAACTCGCCTGATAACCGGTTCACTGAAACGTCGACTAGAGCGTCCAGATCTTCCAGAAGGCGAAAGACGCTGGTTAGAGCAAGTCTATGCCTATCAGTTGATCTTGCACCAAGGGTGGAGGCATCTAGCTGAATACAAGTCAGGCAGCCCAACCCAGAAGCCGCAACAAGAAGACTAATTCACAGAAAAACAACGAGAATTGCCAGATTTCTAAAAGGGGTCTGGCAATTCTTTTGGCAAAATAGGAGCCTGATTATTCATTGAATTAGGTGTGTATAAAGGCGGCGCCATCGCGGCTCCCGGTAAATTAGCCGGTATATTACCAGGCACATTATTATTGCTACTGGCAAAAGGATTGGCGAGCGGCTGACTCGGAGGTGCCGTTGGTGGGCTCATCTTAGTCAGATCAATGGTGCGAGTAACACGAACAGGAACCACATCGCCTTCATGCAGAAGTAAATCTTTGCCTCTGTTTGTTCGGGCACGCACAGCGCCAATGCCAGAGGTAAACGAACCGAACATAGAACCGACAGATTTTGTGTAATCAGACATATTCATGCCCGGGCCGCGGCTAGTTGGAGGCTTTTTCATGGTATGAGCGGGGTTGCGCTCGATAAAACCAGTAAATGGAGTGGAGCGTCCGTCAGGAAACACTAAGGTTGTCAGCCCCACTTCAACATTGCCAGACATTCCAGTGCGCTGACCAGCAGCAGGAGCTGCCATTACCACCTTGCCAATAATGCGAGCGCCACGGGGAATTAGCTCATGGCCATTTTGACTGTGGCCATCAGTCAGAACTACTGAAAACAGATCACCAGCATGACTATTTTTAGACGAGATATCGTCACCCAGAACACCAGTGAGCATTGAGCCGGCTCCGATGCGTGAGACCAACATCTGCTGAATAACTTCGTCAGGAATTTGCCGCTTACCACCGTAAGCTGGCAAGCCAGCATCAGAACCACCCATATTAGGTGAAGCAAGACCAGGCGCCACGAGGCCTGGGGCCATGCCGCTACCAGCCTCTTGGCCACTGCCGACAAGACCAGGAACCGAGCCCGGTGCTGGCGGCACATAGCCCTTGCCAACAGGTCCAGTGGGCGGTGCGCCTTCAGGATGCTGCATCTGCCACTGCTCACGAGCATTGACTGTGGTCGCAGTAAGGGAGGTGGCCACAAGACCGGTCATTATCGTCATTGCAAGAAGCGCACTACGAAGGCCAGCCCGCCGCAAACCTGGTGCTGCTTGGCGCCACTCAAAAGCAGTGAAAGCCTTGTCTATTGTCGCTTTCACCGTCGTCAGCATGGCGCCCCCAAATAAAATGAACAAAAGATTATAACCTTTCAAACTAAAGGCTATTCTATGTGGATTTTAAGCTAATTAGCAAATTATTGCGTAATACAAGCCCCAGTACCAATTATTGAGAGGTAAGGCCGTGTTAGGATCTCGGGTTCGTAGCAGAGAAATTTCGAGTTTATTTCGAGTAATCCTTTGCCTGCCGAGCAGGACGTTTAGACCATAGGGGATAAAGCATTGGCTGAATCTAAAAAACAAAAACAGTACGAATCTGTTTTCATCGTCAGACCTAATCTGGATGAAGACGCTGTAGACCGCACCATCAACGCTGTTGAAGAGTTCATTAAAGCGCAGGGTGGCACGGTTGATGCAGTAGACAAAAAAGGCCGTAAAAGACTGGCCTACGAAGTAGAAAAAATGCGTGATGGATATTATGTCCTCATTACTTTCACAGCTAAGACTGAGTCTATTTCACCGTTGAAGCGAATGATGGTGCTCTCCGAAGACATTATCCGCTCACTTATCGTTGTGCTAGAAGAAGAAGCGAAAGCTGCCCAGTAACCTAAATCTACACACACCAGTAAGTAAGCAGGTATGCCATGAGTTTGAGCAAAGTAGTCATTTCAGGGCGGGTAGTGAAAGCACCAGAAAAGCGCTTCACTCCCAACAATAACGTTGCGGTTACTGAATTCACCATTGGGGTCGATTCACCTAATCGTCAAGATGGTGGAGTAGACACCAATTTCGTCAAAGTAATTACCTGGAGAGACCTCGCCGAGCGTTCCGCTCAAGAGATCAAGAAAGGCGATTATGTGGCAGTCGATGGACGTCTGCAAATCAACAATTACACCACAGCCGAAGGCGCCAAACGCCGCGATGTGGAGATTGATGCAGTGGCAGTAGAAAATCTCTCCCTCACAGTGGGAGCAGACCATTCTAAAGGTGGAGATGACGAAAGTCGTATGGCCACCGTGTCCAGCCGTCCAGCTGGTAAAGCTAAGAGCATAGTTGAAGGTAAAGAACCGGAAGACCTAGACGCCATCTTCTCTTCGGAAGATGAGATTCCGTTCTAAATT
>CALRJJ020000625.1:0-3652 GCA_943367505.1 Flavobacterium psychrophilum
GCTGCTGCTTTCTTCTCTTTTAGAACTTTCATGGCTTTGGCTAGCTTGATAATCACCAAAGGCATGATGATAATTCCCGCAAATACAATACCCATCAAAACAAAATTGTCATCCATGTCGCACTCCTTAGTTTTTAGCGCTTGGTTAAAGTTGAAGGATTACCAAGATACTTCAGACTTATTATAGTATTGCCCATTGCCTGAGATGAAATAAATCCTTAATTTGTAAGAAGAAATCAGAACATCAGATGTCAATCGGGCAAGGTTGTCTTCCATAACTCTTCTTTACAGGGCTCCAGTGAGTCGACTCTCCACTGGTGGTCTTCTGAAACCATCTTGGCCATGTAGATTTCGCCGTTAGCGAAGAGATACTTACCATTCAAATAGAAGGTAATCTCTGCATTTTTCAGGACCCCAACCTTGAAGGCTGATGGCTCTATGGCGTCGGGTTTGAAGCTGTCTTTAAAGACTGGATCTTTGCCGTACTTTTCTTTGAAGCGCTCTGGATCTTCACGTTTTTGGGCACTGACACTGAGGCATTTGTAGGCCAGTTCTAAGGTTGTGCTGCCTGGTGTGCGTGAGCGGTAAACGTTGCTCAAGAAATCTTCTAACTTTTGCCTGGCGGGAGCGACGCTGTTGTCGCAATGTTCTGTAAAGTCACCCTCTTCAATTTGCAGTGAATTATTTGGACCCTTGTGACCAGATATATGCCAGACGGCACCGGGTTTCTGGTCTGAGCTATCGGCTTGGCCAAGGTGCCCTTCTAGATTGAAGTCACCAAGCATGACCTTAATGGGTTCTTTGCCCTTGTTAGGCATCAGGTACATTAAACCGGGAAGCTCCTGGCCCGTCTCACTATCATGGGTCGCGGCTCGCAGATAAAGTAATACCCCTTCATAATTTTTGGTCAAAGAGAAGGGATTGTCGTTACCCATTTTGTTTGCAGTAATGACCACGCCAGTGATCACACCGGGCACTACCACAAGGCCAAGGACTATCAAAATCACTTTCTTATTGAGATATTTGGCGAAGTCGATGTTGAGAGCCTTGCTCTTCTTTTTCTTCTCAACCAGAGCTGGTTTGCGCACGCCGGTGCTGCGCCCGGTCGAGCGGCCAGCGGCACTGTCTAAGTCAGTCACTCTTCCAGTACTACGACCTGTGCTCCTTCCTGTGCTGCGGCCGGTACTTCTTCCCGTGCTGCGATTTTCGTCTCTGCTGCTCGAACTAGGAGCGCTTGAGCTAGTCTTCCTCCCGCTCTTCGTGCTTGAGCCTGGTTTCTTTTGCTGATCTGGTCCAGAGATATATGGCGCGCTAGAGCGATCTTTGCGTTCTGAGGAAGATGGTGGTGGATCATTGCCAAAGAGACCACCGGAGAGATCGAAATCCTCAAGCTCAACTGGAGAGCTATCGCTTTGCGGATTGGGATTGAATCCCATAGAGGGCGGGGCGCTGATCAAGCTCGGTATGCTGCCTGTTTCAAACTGGGTGCTGATACATTGCTCAAGAGCGTCGCGCATCTCTTGCATAGTTTGGTAGCGCTGCTCTGGCTTCTTCGCTAGAGCTTTAAAGGCAATCCGTTCAAGCTGCTCTGGTATTCGCAAATCGGGCCGAACTTTATTGAACGGCTCAGGCATTTGCGAGACGTGCATTTTCATGGTGGCATATATGGTGTCGCCCATTAAGGGTGGGAAACCGGTTAGGGTTTCATATAGAACTGCACCCATAGAATAGATATCTGAGCGGCTATCGAGATTGAGACCAAGGCATTGCTCCGGGCTCATATAAATTGGGCTGCCGAAAATCTCACCTGTCTGAGTAAGGTTTTGTGGAGTTTTCCCCGAAGCCGTGGTCAATTTGGCAATGCCAAAGTCCACTACTTTGACGAAATCTCGTCGACCTTCCACTTCAACCAACATGATGTTAGATGACTTGAGATCCCGGTGAATAACCCCTTTTTGATGGGCATGCTCTAAAGCTTCAGTGGCCGAAATGAAAATGGGAATGGCCCGCTGATAGGCAATATAGTTCTCTGCTTTAACCACGTCGGCGAGACTTTGACCTTCTAAAAAGTCCATTACTATATAAGGTTGGCCTGTGGCAACAACCCCGCAGTCGTAAACTGTAATCACATGCGGGTGCTGCAAATGCGACGCCGCCTGGGCCTCTTGCTGAAAGCGTTTAATGCTCAATTGATCAGTAACGTGCTGAGTCTGCAGCATTTTGATGGCGACCGTGCGATCCATCATTTCGTGCAGACCTTTATAGACAATACTCATGCCGCCCCTGCCCACTTCAGACAAGACACGGTAGCGGTCATTAAGAATGGTGCCTAAAAGCTCATCTTTTTGCACAAACATGAGCATGCTCTTGTCATGCGGGCAAACAGCTTGAGTGGGCGGAAATTCGCGCTTGCAGACAGTGCAGACTTTCTTTTTGGTTGATTGAATGGGATCTTCGAAAGTCATAATGCTATTTGGGGAAAAGTGATGGTCATGATTTACTCATCCCAATAATAGCAAGGAAGAAATTATCTGGGGCTTATTATCACTTGCATATTGCCACTTTCAAATCTGAAACAAGTGCTTCTGCTGCCTTTCTGCCCGAAATTAAAGCGCCATTGATTGAGGCATTCTCTCTGAAGTCGCCGCAGGCATAAAGGGTTTTGCCTAGGCGAACAGGCCGAGCTTTCTCCAGCCATGGCGGCGATTGATTAGGCAAGGCATTGGCAATCCGATAACTTTTGAGGTGCTGCCAGCCCTCCACTTGCTTGCCAAACCATGATTTAGCTTGGCTCATTACATCTTCTATCAGTTGCTCCTCATAAGCTTGTTCGAGGTGGGCTCCACCTGGGCTCTGACCCAATACAGTCACTGAAATCAGGTGCTTCCCTGCAGGGGCGTAGGATTTCGCTACATTTGTCAGGACGGCCAAGTTATTAATCGGTCCAGCTTGATCGGCGCCGTTTAGCACCAGTACAGGCTCATTTATCGGTGCTACATCGGCTGAGAAGTAAAGGCAAGTGGCCATGTTCGAAGGGGGCGCTTCAACAGCGCTACTGAGCTTGCTGGCGTTTGCCCCGTCAGTTGCTAGGACAATGCTGCGGCCGAGAATTGTCTCACCGTTTGTCAGAGTCACCTGCGACTTGTCTTGGTCGATACTAGCAACCTGGCAATTTAGTCTGATTGAGTCAGGGGGAAGTTCGCATGCGAGTTGCTGAGAAATCTTACCCATGCCGCCTGCAGGAATCATTACTTGACCCTCGGCCATCATCTTATATACGAATTCAAACATGCGACTTGAGCCAGACAAAGTATTGTCAAGGGTGATGCCGCCAAAGAAAGGCCTAAAGAAGCGATTGATCATGGTGTCACTGAAGCCAGCGTCTTTCAGCGATTGCAGGATAGTTTTGTCTGGTTGCGAAAAAATATCTTCAATCGTCGAGGCCATTACTTTTTGCCGCAGGTAGGCCACGCGAAGCTTATCGGCTAGTGAAGCTATATTTGATACCATCATCGACAACAAGCAGGATGGATCTTTAAACGGATCGCTGAGACGGATGAAATATTTGCCGTCATTGATAAGGGCACCCGGCAAAAAAGGTTTCAGATCAAGGCTCTTATAATCGAGGGTGGAAGCTGCTTCTGGATAGGCAG
>CALRJJ020000626.1:0-3645 GCA_943367505.1 Flavobacterium psychrophilum
AGAGGTGCCTGCACTATTGCCACTCCGGTATCAGATACCTTAAAAAGAGTAGAGCAAGATAAAATTTGTCAGACAATTAACCGAGAGCACTTATTCGCGGTACAAACGCCACAGGCGGCGCCATTCGAATTGCTCTGGCAGTGTCACCAAGAGGCGGCCAGGCTCGGTATTGGTGTTACAGACGATGCGGCAATTTTGGAACATTTTGGCCACCAGGTGGTAATTTTTGCAGGCTCAAATAACAACATTAAGGTTACAGTTGTCGATGACATGCGTGCCTGTGAGCTTCTTGCCTCCCTTTATCTACCTGATACACCTTTATAACCACCTGCGGTGCATATACAATTAATAGCAAATCGCAGCTCTTTTATTAGTTGTCACCATTTGTGGTGCCTCTTGCGCATTTTGAAGAAACGACTAAAATTGATAGCAATCAGTATTTATTTCCAAGCATAAAAAAGGGAAAGCCATGGTTGACGACTACAGAGACAGCCCACAGGACAAACCTATATTTGCTAACGAGACCAAGTCTGGCAAAAGAGAAATTGATCTTTTCCCAGCCCTGCAAGATCGTCGCATGATGGCATTGGGTTCCGTTCGCCAGAACGCACCAACCAGATTAGGCACCCAGATTTCAATATTCAGCCCAGTATCATTTGAAGAAGCTCTAGAAATTGTTGAGTGTTTGCGTTCACGCGCGGCCACCACTATTTCTCTTGAGAATATGAAAAAGCTAGACGCAAGCCGCCTGGTTGACTTCGTTGCTGGTGCCTCTGCTGCACTAGACGGTGATTTCCACAAACTGAGCGAGCAAGTCTATGTGTTCTGTCCTTCGAATATTCGAATCACTCCGCCTGCTAAACCAGTAGTCGAGACACCATACGTTCCTTATGGCGATACACTTGCCGGAATGCCTACACCTTCAGAGTCTCTCAATTCTGATCTTGGCTTGGGCGCTCTTGATTTCTTGTATCCCGGAAGAGGAAGTCAAGGTTCAACACAAGCTACTTCTCCTTGGACCAACTCGTAGTTATTCGAGCTGTTGTTGTTAAAGAAATCTAATCGTTCTCGCCCTCGGGCATTTACATAGGTCTTCTTCAAGTTTTTTAACAGCTTCAGTTAAGTCTCGCTGGTATGATTGAAATATGAAGCACAGGCGGGTTTCCTGCTTGTTGCCGCCTCCTCCTTACCTAATCCACCACAACATGTCTTCCCCTTCGTCCAACGAGGGGGAAGTTCTGTTTTAAGAGCATTTCATTTAAGCTTTAAGAAATTGACGGTGAAATTGACGATGAATAGACGACAAGTAATGGCACTGAAAAAAATTGGCGCTTATACAGTCGCATTAATACTGACGTCAGCGACAGCTTTCTTCGGTAAACCGACTGAGGCCAAATCACATCTGACAGCAAAAGTCGGTGATCAGGTTACTGTAACCACTTCTGATACCACTATTCCGCTGCCTGCCACCATTGTTGCTATAGTCAAAAACAAATACACGGTGCAGATGCTGCCCTCCTACCAGTACAAAGGTAACGAGCAATTTCAAATCTCGGCCAGACAAATAAAACTGGTATTTCCCGCCCAGTCTGAAGCAGAAATCAAAAGCAGTTCAGAGCTTAGCAAGAGCAAAGTCACCAAGGAAAACAAGAAAAACGGAACGATCTTGACTGCCTCGGCCACTGCAGGCAATAAAGCAAAAGTGTTAAATGGCTTGTTCACTCGCTTTGGCCAGAGCTTTGAAGGCAAACGTCTAATTTGCCAAGAAGAGCAATTCTATTTTTATCCAGATGGCCGGGTCTATCATGGTCTGCCACCAGAGGGGCCAGCCCATCTAGATTGGTCGAAGGCGCTCAAAGATACTCCAAATCTATGTGGCAGCTACGGCATCATTGGCGACACCATTATTTTTCAATGGAGCGGCAGTGCGCAACCTGTTACCTGGAAGTTGAGGCGAAAGGGCAACAATCTTGAGCTGAACGGAATGGTGGCAGACAAGGCCCCAACATTCCCCAACAATGCCAAACTAGACGGCACCTATGCTCGACCGGAGATTGTTGTCTTTCAAGGAAAGCCAGTAACTACTCCAGTCATATATTTATTTACGGCTGATGGCAAAGTAACTCTTGAACAAAAAGACAAAAAGCTAGCAGTTCAAAAGCACAGCGGCAGCTATTTAATTTCAGGCAATGACCTGGAGTTGAACTTGGGCAGTGACCATACAACTAGTACGATCTTCCCCCAGCATTTAGATAATCACAGCCTAAAATCGCCCGACAGACTATCTATCAACGGCAAACTATTTGAAAGAGTTCAATAAGCTATTTTTTTCGGTGAGCGGCGCGGTAGGGAAGCATAATTTCCTGATAGGCAGTCTCTGCAGCAGTCTTCCCGCCAACGCCTTCGAGCGGTTGACGAACATACTCAGACTGGGGCGAACCCGGACCACCGTAATCACGGATGAACATCCGCTCTGCGGCACTGTGTTTAATGAAATCTTTCATGGTGCCGCCCTGCAGCGTCAGCTCCACATGCTCAGTGGTGTTCTTATCAATCTTCTGCTCACGCGAAATTATCAAAGACGGTGAGCGGTCACCGGAATACACACCCATGGAACGATAATCGAAATCGACACCTTGCTTGCCCAGTTCTTTATTGAGCTGATAAAAGGTTTCATCAGCAATTTTGACACCGGACCGGCTTCTAAACTCTTCTGGTTTAGTACTGTTATCTGCTCTAGGAGCGACTCTGTTAAATAGCTCGCCTACAGCGGTCAAATCACCAGTATTGATTGCCTTCGTGAATTCAGCGACATTCTGCTTCACCTTTTCTTGCTGCTCAGAGTTGAGCTTAGGCCGAAGCGAGTCTTCATACTGCTCTTTTGGTATACAGGCTACCTTCTTAAGGTCTGCATCTTCTTTGGGGAATCCCATCTGATCCATAACCCAGTCAATAGCGCCGCGGTTAGCATCTCTCACTTCCTCGGCTTTTTTAACGTGCTCGCGTGATTCGCAAACTGGTTTATCGTTACCCATAAAGTCTCCTAATCAAAATTGCAGAAGCCAAGCGAAAGGGCAAAAGGCAAGTATCTCGCCCTAGATATATACCCAAATGCCTCACAGGGGAAACCTTATCAGTCGCAGATGCCCACCAGTGCCGAAAATCTAGTGCTTCGGCAAGGCCGCGAGAGTCGTACAGCACTTGACAATGCTTTCGGCAGCAGCGGCTGGTTCATCACCATTTACGGTCAATTCATAGGGCTGATGGTTGGCTATAGCCTTAGAGTAGAGCGGGTCATAGTAATCGGCCAACAAAATCGAAACCACAGAAGAGAGATCATTTAGTTCGGCCAAACGCTTAACCTCGGCCAATTTCTGCCCGCCAAGGCGTTCTTTAATGGCATCAAGTGAATGCAAGGCCTGCTCTTTGGCTGCGCTAGAAAGCCGCCTCGAACCTTCTGTATAGTCGCGCACGATGCGTTGGGTTCGCGCTCCCAGGCTGCCTTCGACCAGCACCCGAGCACCATATTGAATGCGGTCATAAACGAATTTTGGCAAAGTCAGGCGTCCGATTTTCTTACCTTCGGCCTCAACAAATACAAGACCAGGAGGAAAAGTGCGCACGGCCTGCCAAATAGCTGCGTCA
>CALRJJ020000627.1:0-3643 GCA_943367505.1 Flavobacterium psychrophilum
AGCCTTAATTACTCAGGAACAATGCCAAAAAGAACTGATATCAAAAAGATACTGGTACTCGGAGCCGGCCCAATTACGATCGGCCAAGCCTGCGAGTTTGACTACTCTGGCTCTCAAGCCTGCAAGGCGCTGCGAGACGAGGGCTACGAAGTAGTTCTAATCAATTCGAACCCGGCAACGATCATGACTGACCCCGAAGTTGCTGATCGCACTTACATAGAACCGGTGACTGCTGAGGTTGCCCGCGAAGTAATAGCCATCGAGCGCCCCCAAGCGCTATTGCCCACAATGGGCGGTCAGACCAGCCTCAACGTAGCAGTAGAGTTAGCCGAGAGTGGAGTACTAGCCGAATACGACGTCGAACTAATTGGTGCCAAATTACCAGCAATTAAATTAGCTGAAGACCGTGATCTTTTCAAACAGAAAATGATCGAAATCGGCCTCTACGTGCCCAACTCAGGCATTGCCAGAAACATATCTGAAGCGCGCGAAATTGGCACTAAAATCGGTTTTCCGATCATCATTAGACCAGCCTTTACTTTAGGTGGAGCTGGCGGCGGCATTGCCTACAACCAGGAAGAACTAGACGATATTGCTAACGCTGGTATTTCGGCCTCCCCCGTGAGCGAAATTCTTTTAGAAGAAAGCGTGATTGGCTACAAAGAAGTCGAACTAGAAGTAATGCGCGACTGCCAAGACAATGTCGTCATCATTTGCGCCATCGAAAACCTAGACCCCATGGGCGTGCACACTGGCGACTCAATTACTGTTGCCCCCATGCAGACTATCTCAGACAATGAATATCAGGCACTGCGTGATGCTGCCATTTTGATCATTCGTGCCATTGGTGTCGAAACCGGTGGTTCCAATATTCAATTTGGTATACATCCTCATGACGGCCGCATAGTTGTAATCGAAATGAACCCTCGGGTCTCACGCTCATCAGCTCTCGCCAGCAAAGCGACAGGCTATCCCATTGCTAAAATCGCTGCCAAATTAGCTGTTGGCCTTACTCTTGGCGAGATCCAAAACGACATTACTAGAGACACACCGGCGTGTTTCGAGCCTACTCTCGACTATGTAGTAACAAAGATTCCTCGATTCAATTTTGAAAAATTCAAAGGCGCTGATACCACTCTCACCACACAAATGAAATCAGTGGGCGAAGTAATGGCTATTGGCCGGACCTTCCAAGAGTCTGTGCAAAAGGCACTAAGAGGAATGGAAGTTGGCCTATCTGGTTTTCTCGATGTGCCATCGCGTTCTAAAGCAGACTTCTGGGAATGGCGTAGACGTCTTTCAGTGCCTTCTCATCATCGCCTCACAGATATTTACGGTGCTCTCAAAGCCGGCATATCAGCCGAAGAAATAGTTGAACTATCTTCTATTGATCCCTGGTTTATCGACAATCTAGAAGACATTTACTCTTTGTCTGAAGAACTAAAAGAAAAGGTCGACACGATCGATAAGCTCAATCCAGCTCTCTTATTAGAGCTAAAGAGGCGCGGATTCGGCGATTTGCAACTGTCTCGCTTAATTGGTGTCAAAGAAAAAGATATCTATGAGCTGCGACAGAAGTACAACCTGCGCCCTTCTTATAAGATGATTGACACTTGCTCGGCTGAGTTCAAAGCATTCACTCCTTACATGTACTCGACTTACGAAAGTGAATCAGAAGCACCACCAGCAGTGAAGCCACGCATCATGATTCTTGGCGGTGGACCAAACAGAATCGGCCAGGGAATTGAGTTTGACTACTGTTGTGTACACGCCAGCTTAACTCTGCGTGACCTTGGCTACGAAGCTGTCATGGTCAATTCAAACCCTGAAACAGTATCGACTGACTACGATGTCTCTGACAGACTCTACTTTGAACCACTGACTCTAGAAGATGTCTGTAACATTGCCGAAGTAGAAAAACCAGAAGGAATTATTGTCCAGCTGGGTGGTCAAACACCGCTAAAATTAGCCAAAGGCCTAGAAGAACGTGGCTTCAAGATTCTAGGAACGTCTCCTGAATCAATTGATATTGCCGAAGACCGGGCCCGGTTCGGCGATCTCATTCGCGCGCTCAACTTAAAGCAGCCCAAAGGGGCGATTGCCTATAACGCCGAGGAAGCCATAGAGCAAGCCAATGCCCTGGGTTATCCAGTGATGGTGCGACCCAGCTATGTACTGGGCGGCCGAGCCATGGCTATTATTTACGGACAAGACGAACTGGAGCGCTGGTTGTCCAGCGCCCTAGCGGTGTCTGGTGAAATGGCAGTACTAATTGATGAGTTCTTAGAAAACGCTGTAGAAATCGATGTTGACGCAGTTTCAGACGGCAGAGCTACGATTATCGCTGGCATTATGGAACACATTGAACAAGCTGGCATCCACTCAGGCGACAGCACCTGCGTGCTGCCAGCCCAAACTATCCCTTTCAAAATTGTCGAAGAAATTCGCCGGGCTGTCGACGAACTGGCCAAAGAACTAAAAGTAGTAGGTCTGATGAATATACAGTTCGCCGTCAAAGATGACGAGCTGTATATACTCGAGGTCAATCCGCGGGCGAGTCGCACTATTCCTTTTGTCTCCAAAGCAACCGGAGTGCCATGGGCCAGAATAGCGGCCTCAGTGATGGTCGGCCGCACCCTTTCAGAGCTGGGTATATCTCCCCGCTTGCTGCCTCCCCACGTATCAGTCAAGTCGGTAGTGATTCCTTTCAAGCGCTTCCATGGCGCTGAAATCTCACTAGGACCAGAAATGCGCTCCACCGGTGAAGTTATGGGCATCGCCTCACAGTTTGGCCTGGCCTTCGCCAAAGCTCAAATCGCAGCGGGCCAGCAAATTCCTACCAAAGGACGCATCTTTATAAGTGTTTCGGACCACCACAAGCAAGAATCAGTAGCTGTCGCCCAAAACCTTTACCAGCTAGGATTCGAGCTAATTGCCACCCGCGGCACAGCTCAGGTCTTGAAAGCCGCTGGAATTCCTTCAATGGTCACCAATAAAGTCTCAGAAGGTAGACCCAACTTGATTGACCGCATTAAAAACGGCGAGATTCAGCTAGTTCTCAATATTCCTTCCGGTCGCACCGCTCGCGGAGACGACCAGCTCATTCGACGAGCCGCCATTAGCTATAACGTGCCAGTGGTGACCACTATGTCGGGAGCCTGGGCCACGATCAGTGCCATAGGTGCCTTACAATCAGGCTCTCTTGGAGTGAAGAGCTTGCAGGAATATCACCAAAGTATTGCTCACTGGGAATCAACCACCAGCTCCAGTAGCCGTTCGGTTAGATTTCAATAAGGAAAGAGCAGGGCGGCCCGTTCTCTGAACAATGGCCTATAAAATGGCCTATAACTGGCTTATAAGATAAGTTATCTGCACAAATTGGAGTAAGCGATGAGCAATGAAACTGGCGGAGCAACAGCAGCAACTAACTTTGCTAAATATATCGACCACACATTATTGACTCCGCAGGCCACCAAAGCTGACATTTCAAAGCTCTGCCAGGAAGCGATGGAGAATAATTTCTATGCTGTTTGTGTCAACCCATCGTTCGTCAGACAAGCAGTAAAAGAACTGTCTTCTTCAAAAGTAGCCGTGGCCACTGTGATTGGCTTCCCCCTCGGAGCCAATCTAACCGATATCAAAA
>CALRJJ020000628.1:0-3640 GCA_943367505.1 Flavobacterium psychrophilum
GATTGGACTTTCTATACACTGCAATCGAATCTGGCTTTGACATATATGGCTTCTGGTCAATATCACAAGGCCGAAAATTTGTACGGCGAAATCATCGAGCGCATTGAGAAAAACCCTAGGCAAGCAAAGCATCCCTTAGCAGCTGTATATCTCAACAATTTAGCCATGGTCTATTTGCATCAGGCCGAGTTTGATGGTGCTGAAAGATTGGCCAATGAGGCTTTGCAAATATGGGGTGCCGCCAAGGGTGGCGAGCAGTCTGGCCGCGCTTATCCACTATCTAGTTTGCTCGAAGTGCATTTGCATAAAGGCGACTTAGCAGCCTGTGAACGTGATGCCGATTTAGCTCTAGCTCTGTGCACCCAAGTACAGCAACCAATTTATATCGTTCCTGAAAGTCGCATTGGCGTTTATGTGCAATGCTTGTTATACAAAGCCATAGTTTGCTTTCGCCAGGGGCGAGTAGAGGAAGCAAAACAGCTTAGCGCGGCTCTTCTAAGCGGTCACGATGGCGGTCTCTATCCTACATTCGGTTACAGTATTCCTGGATTGAACAATCTTGCTTGCGAGTTTATGGCCCTTGGTGACAATCAGACTGCCGAGAGGTTTTTGGAAATAGCCTACGAAATATTGAAGGTGCACCCCTTCCATGGTGATGGTCCGGTTTTATTGAGCACCTTTGAATCGCTTCTAATTAGTACAGAAAGAAGCGATGAGATTGCTGATTTAAAAAACTGGGTAAGACCCAGCAAAATTCTGCTGGAAGGCTAATTTCATACCCCGACTTGTTGTGCTAGCTGAAAGAGCACGGTGTTTATATGCTAAGTGAGCGTTATTTATATTGCTAGTTTTGCTTTGGTGGTTGACTATAGTAAGCCAGTGATATCTTATTCCCCCTGTTCCTTTTTGCTCATCTGGGATCTTTCATCTAATGACCGAAAAAATGAAAGCGATTATAAAGGAAGGTTCGACGCTCTCTGCAAAGAGTGTTGCTGTTCCACAGCTGCGTAATGTCGGCGATGTGCTGGTGCAGGTGATTTTGGCCGGGCTGTGCCGTACTGACCTATACGCCGCCGAAGGCAAGCTCAAGACTCCAGATAGTCTGATATTGGGTCATGAGTTTTCAGGAATTATCAAACAATCTTATGCCAGTGACTTTTGCCCTGGCGATCGCGTTTGTATTAATCCCTTGCTATCATGCGGTTTTTGCAATCATTGCCAAAGAGGCCGTCACGGCGCCTGTCTGGAGGCTGAGTTTATCGGCGTTGACCGGAACGGTTGCTTCGCTGAATACATAGTCGTGCCTGCAACCTCGCTTCATAAGCTGCCCGATACCATGCCTTTTCTCGATGCTGCCTACGCTGAGCCAGTGGCTGCATCTCTGGCCGTGTTTAAAGCCAATATTACCAAAAATGAAAAGGGTGTCATATTTGGTGCTAATAGATTTTCACAACTAATGCATAGCATCATGAAGCTCTCGGGTTTCGACAATGTTGATTTGTACGATCCAGTAAAAGACAAAGGGCAGTTAGAAGATAGCTCTTACGATTATGTTATTGAAACAGCCATTGATAGCGAGTTGTTTTCTGAACTTGTGGCCAAAGTTATACCCGGCGGCAAAATTATCTTGAAAAGCCGGCAGCATAAGCCTTTGAGCTTCCGAATGAATGAAATAATCAAGAAAGAGCCAGTCCTGCATGTTGTAAATTATGGATCATTTGACGACGCCATGAATTTCTTGTCTAGTGGCAAACTTGATATAACCAATTTAGTTGATGGCGTCTACAGCCTTGAAAATTATCCCGCTGTATTCGCCAAATCAAAAGCGACTGAATCGCTCAAGCCATTCTTTGCTCCTTTTGATCAACTTTCAAATAGCACTGCCGGGAGCAAACAATGTGCGGAATATTTGCAGTCCGACTCAGTCAGTCTAGGTCAGTCTCAGCCATCTCTGAGCACACGGTAAACAGCGCCTTAGACGCAATCAATCATCGCGGCCCTGACGGCAAGGGGCTCTATATTTCGCCCTCTGGTACTGTTGCTCTTGGTCATACTCGTTTAGCGACAGTTGGTATTGCTACTGGTGCCCAGCCAATTAGTAGCGAAGACGGCCGTATCCATATGGTTGTTAACGGTGAGTTCTATGACTTTGAACGCATCCGCTCTGAACTTCAGGCTAAAGGCTACAAGTTTAAGACCACTGGCGATAGTGAAATTGCCTTGCATCTATATGAAGAGTACGGCATCGATTGTCTGAAGCACTTGCGCGGCGAATTTGCTTTAGTTGTTTGGGATGAGCGCAAGGAACAGCTCTTTGTCGCCCGCGATCGCTTTGGCATCAAGCCTATTGTTTATCACCTTAAAGATGGCACTCTGCATCTAGCTTCAGAAGCGAAAGCAATTTTTGCCACAGGGATTGCTGCAAATTGGGATGAGGAGTCGTTCTTCCATTCGGCCAATATGCAGTATGTCTTGCCTGACCGCACCCTTTTTGCTGGCATTAAGCAACTTCCCCCGGGTCATTTTTTAGTTGCCCGGGGCCCTAACGTCGCGATTGAGCGTTATTGGGATCTTGATTATGGCTTAGAAGCGGACGCCCTTGGCGGTGGTTCTAGTGCTAGCGAAGAGTCGCTTATTGCCGAATTTGGAGAAAAGTTAGAAGACGCTGTGCGGGTTCGCCTTAGAGCCGAAGCTCCTGTTTGCGCCCACCTCAGCGGCGGTCTTGATTCGAGCGCTGTGGTTGGCTTGGCCATGAAACACCACTCTAAGCCGCTCAAGTGCTATTCGATTAGTTTTGAAGAAGAAAGCTATGATGAGCAGGTCATTGCCCGAGAAATGGCTGACTTTGCCGGTGCTGACTTTGAGCCAATTTATGTCAGTCAGAAGCAATTGATTGAGTGTTTGCCCGATGCTGTCTATTACAGTGAAGGCTTTGCTGTTAACGGTCACTTACCAGCCAAGTACATTTTGAACCAGACCATTCGCAAAGGTGGCTATAAAGTCGCTCTCACTGGTGAAGGTGCTGATGAAGTAGTAGCTGGATATCCCCATTTGCGCAGCGATTTGTTTAAATCGGATGGTCGCCAGAATTTGCTTGCCAATTTGCATGCCACTAACAAAGCCTCAGCCGGCATCATGTTGCAACATGGCCAGTCACTTTCGCTTGCCGCAGTAGAAGAGAAACTTGGTTATGTGCCAGGCTTTTTAGAAGCTAAAGGTACCCTCGGTCATAAACTTTGTGCTGTTCTAACAGATCAATTTAAAGAGCAATTTGCTGGCCGGGATTCTTACCGCGAACTGGTCGATTGCTTCGATATAGAAGGCCAACTGGCAGGTCGCAACCGCGTCAATCAGTCGCTCTATTTGTGGTCTAAAACTGCTCTGGTAAATTATATTCTGCGCACCCTGGGTGATGGCATGGAGATGGCTAATTCTGTTGAAGGCCGTCTGCCATTTTTAGACCATCATCTCTTTGAGTTTGTGCGCAAACTGCCGCTTTCTCTCAAAATCAAGGGCACAACCGAGAAATATGTTTTGCGCGAAGCCGTGAAGCCGGTTATTAGCAAAACTATTTATGAAAGACAGAAACATCCTTTCGTTGCTCCGCCCCTCAGTCGCTTCTCTAATAGCGTGGCCGACT
>CALRJJ020000629.1:0-3631 GCA_943367505.1 Flavobacterium psychrophilum
AATACAATGCCTCGGCAATTGATGTTTTAGAAGGTCTAGAAGCTGTACGACTAAGACCAGGCATGTACATCGGTACCACCGGTCCTAGAGGTCTGCACCACTTAGTTTGGGAAATCGTTGATAACGCAGTTGACGAAGCTTTGGCTGGCCACTGTAATAGAATCGACATCACCATCAACGAAGATGAGTCATGTACAGTTCAAGATAACGGTCGCGGCATTCCCACCGACATTGTTGAAAAAACAGGCAAAAGTGCTGTTGAAACAGTCTTCACTGTTCTCCACGCTGGTGGCAAATTTGGTGGCGGCGGATACAAAGTATCAGGCGGTCTCCACGGCGTTGGCGCTTCAGTCGTAAACGCTCTATCTGAGCGCCTTGAAGTCGAGGTTTATCGACTTGGTCGCGTTCATAGACAAGTTTATTTGCGCGGCGACGCTGACGGCTTACTGCAAGTTTTAGGCGAAACCGATTTGCAGGGCACCAAGGTCACATTCTGGCCAGATGAGCTGATCTTCCACGATATTAACGAAGACAATGAACGTCTTAAGATCTTCTTTGAGTGGGACGTACTTGCCACTAGACTTAGAGAAATGGCCTTCCTCAACAAGGGTCTATGTATCGTTCTAACCGATAACCGCAGCACCAAAGGTGCTGGCAAATCTGAGACTTATCACTACGCTGGCGGTATTTCCAGTTATGTCGAATACCTCAATGAAACTCGTGATGTCTTACACAAACCACCAATCTACTTTGAGCAAAGAACCAACGACATTACCGCAGAATGTTCGCTACAGTGGACAACTCTATATTCAGAATCGGTTTATAGCTTCGTCAACAACATCAATACTCATGATGGTGGCACCCACTTAACTGGTTTTAGAAATGCTCTAACCAGAGTAGTAAATGAATATGCCAAGAAAACTAACATCTTGAAAGAATCAGATGATCGTTTTACTGGCGAAGACATTCGCGAAGGTATGACTGCAATTATTTCGGTCAAGGTGCCAGATCCGCAATTTGAGGGTCAAACCAAAGAGCGCTTGGGTAACCGCGAAGTGCAAGGGGTGGTCCAAGGTATCGCTGCCGAACGTCTAGCTGACTGGTTAGAGCTTAATCCTAAGCCAGCCAAAGACATCTTGATGAAAGTCTTGCAATCGAAGCAAGCTCGTGAAGCAGCCCAAAAAGCCAAACAAACCGTACGTCGTCAATCGGCGCTCTCCGGTGGCGGTCTACCAGGAAAACTAGCAGACTGCTCCGACAAAGATCCTGAAAAATGCGAAGTCTTCCTGGTAGAAGGTGACTCCGCCGGTGGTTCGGCCAAACAAGGACGCGACCGCAGCTTCCAGGCAATCTTGCCTCTACGGGGCAAAATTCTCAACGTTGAAAGAGTGCAGCCAAGCCGCATCTACGACAACAACGAAGTGCAGGCAATGATTCAGGCCCTCGGCCTAGTGGTGACAGAGCAAGATGAAGACGGTGGTAAGAGCACAGGCATGCTCAGACCCAACGCCCTCAACCTCGACTTGAGCAAGTTGCGCTATCACAAAGTAATCATCATGACCGACGCCGACGTTGATGGCAGCCACATTCGCACCCTCCTGCTGACCTTCCTCTTCCGTTATGCTCGCCCAGTAGTCGACAACGGCTACGTCTATATCGCCCAACCACCATTGTTCAAAGTATCAAAAGGCAAGCGAGTAGAGTACTGCTATAACGAACACAAACTCGAAGCAGTACTGGCCGAAATGGGAGATAAAGGCGTTGATATTCAACGCTATAAAGGTCTCGGTGAAATGATGGCTGAGCAGCTCTGGGAAACGACCATGAATCCAGCCACTCGTACCCTTAAACAAGTAACTATTGAAGACGCCTCCGAAGCCGATCACATTTTTGATTTGCTTATGGGTGAATCAGTAGCACCGCGTAAAGAATTCATTGAGAAGAACTCACACCTGGTAGCCCACTTAGACGTCTAATTAATGAATGTCCCAAACCTAATTACGGTATCGAGAGTGGTGCTTGCCCTTGCCACTCTCGCTCTACTTTATTTACCGGCGAAAGAGAATCAGCAAACCCTTCTCTGGACAGCTTTTGGCTTGACAGTGCTAGTGATTTGGGCGGATGGACTAGATGGCTACTTTGCCCGCAAACTCAACCAAGCAACCAAGCTTGGTGCCATCCTCGATATTGCCGGAGACCGTGCCGTAGAAATGGCTTACTGGATAGTCTTCTCATCCCTAGGCTGGATACCGGTTTGGGTGCCATTGCTCTTTCTCGTTCGCGGTACCTTTGTCGACGCCATGCGCAGCCAGGCAAGCAGCGAAGGCTTCACAGCTTTCGGCGCTAAAACCATGATGCAATCAGGCATAGGCAAGTTCTTAGTGGCATCGAACTTTAGTCGATTCACTTACGCCGTGGTAAAAGCTCTGGCTTTCTGCCTTGTTATTGCCGCTCAAACAACCATGCTGAAAGACAGTTGGGCTCAACCCACAGCTATTGTATTGGTTTATCTTTCCGCTGCTTTTTGCCTGGTCAGAGGCCTGCCAGTTTTACTAGAAAGCAAGGCTCTTTTCGAGAAGCCGAGCGCCCCATAGCTTTATTATTGTTGAACCGGAGTTGGTGGCAAATTCTCACCGGTTGGGGGCAAAACGTTGCCATTAGGGTTATTAGAATTACTGCGGTTTGTCGGTCTATTATCTATAGAGCTTTGGCCAATGTTCAATTCGCGCTCTAAATTACTCATTGTATATTTGCAGTTTGCTTCACTAACCTCGATTTGAGCGCGAACCCCCTTAAGGGAACCTAAGCAGCGATTATCCTTTCCTATGGTTCTTTCAGCAAAAACCATAATTCTTTCAAACCAACGAGAATCTTCTCGAATCATTCTCAAGTTAGCTGCCATGCTGTCATAAGCGTAGCGGCGAGGATCGGTATTGGGAGAAACCCCAGCACCATTTGAAGCAATAAAACCTTGATTGGAGTATGCCGCACCCTTGGGATTGAGCTTGGTATCACTTATAAACATAGCCAGATGGCTGATTAAATCGCAGACATGCAGCTCTGTGCCGATGCTCAAGCCCTTGGCTTTTTCAATGGGAACGACCTGTTCCGCCATTCTTAAGGCAGTGAGCCAATATTGTCTGGCCTTAGCTAACTCGTTTTTACTGTAGTAGTACATGCCGCCTTGGTCATACTGCACCCAGAGCGGCAATCCACTGCGAGCAGCCGCTTCCCCACTGCCTGGTGCTACCGCTGCAGCGGCATTGGTGGCTCTAGCTTTGCGTTTTTTGGCGGCCGATTCGGCAGCAGGAACAGAAGCAAAAGCTGTCGCAGCAAAAATCGAGAGCAATACTAGGCTTTTAAATTTGACTGACATTCAGTGCTCCCGTTTGAGGACCTCGATACATATTTAAGCACTTCTCAAAAATTTGATCCGGAGAAAGCTCGGTTAGACATTCTCTATTATGGCAAACCTTGTGATAATTGCACGGCCGACAGGGCAAAGCACTAGCGAAAACAGCAGCATTCCTTTCACCATAGGGCCGCCAACGCACAGGATCCGTCGGTCCAAAAATCGCAATAGTCGGCACCTGAGCCGCGGCACAAAGATGAGCCGGGCCAGAATCAACAC
>CALRJJ020000630.1:0-3626 GCA_943367505.1 Flavobacterium psychrophilum
TGAGAGATTGCCTGGTCACGGCATCTTCTTCTCCGTTCTCCGCGCTGGAGCAAGAGGCTGATCGACTGGCGCTGATTGCCAAGTTGGCCGATGTCGAAGCGCGCGCAGTCACCGAGCGGGAACAGGCTGATGCTGCTCACCAGGAAGAACTTGCCCGCATTTCTTGCAATCTGGACGGCGAGCGTGCTCGCATTGCCGATGCGCAAAAACTGCTTGCCGCCCTGCCCGGCCAAGCTTCTTTGCCGTAAGCATTAGGAGTGATCATGCAATACTTGCGAATTAGCTCCAGCAGTACGCTTGCTGGACACATCATTTCACGGGCTTCCATGCCCCGCATTTCTCTCGGGCGCGACTATCCGCAGGCGGCGAGCGACCGTGCATCAATGGCTGCCTATCGCGCTGCTGTGGTTGATCGCCATGTGCGCGAGCATCTGCAACTGGCTCGTGACGGCACTTTCTACAGCCCGCGTGGTGTCAACCTCTGGGAGCTGATCGGGCAGTCGCTTGCCAGCGAGCGCCACATCGAGGGCGAGGCCATTGCCGCTGTCATCAGCGACATCGCTGAGCGGCTCAGGCAAGAATGGCACGAGCCCATCTCTGAGTCACTCAGTCGTGAAGCTCTGGTTGGCTTGACTGCCATTCAGCGCCATGCCATCGCCGCCGCCCTGGTGGCCTGCGACCACACACTCGCCGAGTTAACCGCCGAAGAAAAGCGCATGACCTGGCTTGGCTGCCCGCATTGGTTGGCCGAGGACCGCACCATTGCCGCCGAGCTCTTGGCACTGCTGATGGTGCGGCGTGTCAAGTCGATGCAGTTCGTCTGAGACCCTCTAATTCCACCAAAGGAACCAACATGACAAAGGCTTTTACCGCTGCTCGACTGGCTCTGCTTCTGGCTGTGGCCTGGTGCCTGGCGCTGACGGTGCCAATCTATGATGCTTCTACTGGCTGGCTGCTGTTCGTCGCTGCATACGGCTTCATCTGTTTCGAGGGGCTCAGTGCCTTCGTCGCCCACCGGCGGCTTTGCTATCGTCTGGGGGCTTTGCACGAAATCTTTGTCAACGCCGACCGCTTCGAAAACCTGCCTTACTTGCGTTGGTCGACCTTCCCCAGTTGGGCTCTGCATTCGTGGTGGGAGCCGTCTCACGCACGTGTGCTGGTGCGTGGTCTCTTCGTCAGCCTGCGCGGCTGGTGGGTGTTGCAGAGCATCTACGAGGTGCTCCTGGCGGGGCTGGTACTGGCGGCGATGATCTATCTGCTGGTTCCCGCTCGCTTCAACTGGTCGACGCTACCCCTCGGCCTGGTTGCTGTCGCCGTTCTCGCAAGCAAGCGGGCCTTGACCATCTACGAGCCAGAGAAATACTACCCGAGGGGCTGAGGCGACAACATCTATTGGCCTGGCATGCCCTTAGCCTTGGCAGCTTTCTAGCGTTGGCCCGGTGAACTTTGACTAGTTACCGGGCTCTCTTTTTACAATTCAAATTCTTTTTAAACTGGAAATACTATAAAGCGTAGTGTTGATTGTGACAAGCTCAAAACCTTGAAGGGAGCCGTGGTGCTGCCACTAGTTTGGAATTTCAAACCAGATTTCGCAGCCTTGATTGACCGCGCTGATTACTCCAATTCGACCTTTATGCGCTTCTACGATTGCTTTGCAGATAGGCAGTCCGAGTCCACTTCCTGACTTAGCCCGTGCTCTTTCGGCTTTGTTTGTGCTGGTGTCTTTGGTCGGTTCGGTAGGCTGTGACTCTATAATTTGATGGAAGCGTTCAAATATTTTCGCTTGCTGTGACAATTCTATTCCAGGTCCAGTGTCTTTCACCGCAATGCGTACATCATTTTCCAGCTCGTCTGAGCTAATTACGATTTCGCCGCCTATCTTTGAATATTTGATTGCATTGCTCAGAAGATTGATCATTACCTGTACAAGCCGGGCGTGATCACCGGTTAGCTCAAGATTTGATGTCGGTAGTTTGATTGTGAGATTCTTAGCATTGGCTAGATCTGTAACGGTCAGTACCGCTTCATTAATGATTGAATGAGTGCTTATGGCATCTAGAGTCAAGCTAAGCAGGCCCGATTCCATTTTCTCTAAGTCTAGTAGTTGATTGATCAGGCCAAGGGATAGATCTAGATTTTTCGTAGCTCGATTTATATAGACCGCTGCTTCTGGGCTACAGCTGTTCTTCATGCTAGAGACTAGATCGAGAGAAATGAGCACAGCAGACAGCGGAGTTCGCAAGTCATGGCTAATCATGTCGACAAAATCTTGTTTCATGCGCTCAAGATCTTTGCGTTCTGATATGTCAGAGAGAACGCAAAAAAGCGACCTTTCGGCGGCAGACCAGGTGATCGACCAAGCCGCTGTGATGGTGCTGGCGTTAGCGCAAACAAGACTCGATTCAAAACGTACTTGCGATTTTTCTTCGATGGCTAATTGAAACTTTTCTTCTATCAGTTTTTGTTCAGAAGGCAAAATCAAATCGAGACAACGCCGACCTTGAAGATTTTCTGCTGAGTATCCCAGTATTTCTTCAGCAACATGATTGATATCGTTAATGCAAAAACGCTCGTCGATTGAGCAAATGATCTCGGCGGCATTATCTAATATTGCTCGCTCTTTTTGCCTCAGTATTTGCAAATCGTGGTAAACGCCTTGATAGATATGATCAAGCTCAGCAAGCTCGTCGCCGCCTGTCAGTCTGTTTTTTGGTTCTTGGCCAATTGCTAGCAGTCGACTATTCAGAGTAAGTATGTGTAGGCGCTTAACTGTGCTACGGTTGATGAAGGTGGCCAAGCCAAAGGCGATTAGGATGCTCAGCAGAACAGAGACTTTGAGAGCCAGTTGCAGGTCGCGATCATAGTTTTGTATGGCTGTTTGATTGAGGCTCTGTAATTTGTCTTGATCGTCGACAAGTTTTGAGCAGACTTTGAAGATTCGCTGGATGTTGCGCTGTGCTCTTGCCCAAACAAGTGCTGCTGATGCTTTGTTGGAGCTGTGAGTGAGGCCTTGCGCTTCAATTAGGTCAGAATCTACTTGCTTGATGCTGTCAAGGCCTATTTGCCACAGAGCTCGCTCTTCGGCATGGTCTGACACTAGTTTCGATATCAGCTCTAGTTCTTTTTGTACTTTGTTGCTGAGATCTTGCGAGTCTGCCTTGTATGGCACTTCGGGCACTGAATTATGCACCATTATCAGTGCGCCTCTTCTCATAGTCAGTGCCATAACGGCGTTTAGATGACTGCTTAACTCCCTAGCGTGCGAGGCTTTTGCCCTGGCTTCTTCAACTTTTGATAGTAGTGAGAAAAGTGTGCCAACTAATACCAATTCAAATATCACGGGTACGGTAACAACAACTAAAACTTTTTTCGATAAACTCAGCGCCACTGGTTGAATCTTGCCTCAAGACGGTCAAATATTAGCATTGAATTTGTTGATTACGGAACCAGCAAGCACCTGATAAACTATCTGGGCAATGAAAATATTGATAGTAGAAGATGAATTTGATTTGGCTGCCAGCCTTGCTCGCTGGCTTGTGGCCGAACTGTACACTGTCGAGATCGCGACAAGTGGAAAAACTGGACTTGAGAAAATTATGGCCGAGAAATTCGATGCCATAATTTTA
>CALRJJ020000631.1:0-3621 GCA_943367505.1 Flavobacterium psychrophilum
AAGAGCTTGGGCAGCTGTTCGCCGATGATTACGTGGAGAATTGTCAGAATAAGAAACGACAGAGCAATGCCGACGAAAGCCGGCACATGCACGTTGGCAAGGAAGGGCAGATAACCGACGAGTGAATCGGCGGCAATCTGCAAGAGGGCACGGATGGGCTCCTGACCCACACCACCGACAGCAAGACCACCAATCGTGATACCCAACTGGGCACCAGCGACAGAACGGTCCATGTTATCGAGGAGGTTCTTAATCGTGCTTGCGCCCAGAACCTTGCGTTGAATCATCTCCTCGACCTGACTGCCACGCAGCCTGATCAAAGAGTATTCAGCAGCAACGAAGAGGCCGTTGAGAACCACGAATAAGAGGAGCAGGCCCAACCAGAGTAAGGCTGTGCTGAGTATCATAAGGTTTCCCTTCAAAAGACATGATGGTGCCGCAGGGCGTGAAAATCAGCGCACTGGATAAGGCACGGGGCTTGGGTGTATTAAGAGAGCTGGTGGCCGATAGGGGTTTTAGATTCGGGGGTTTGTATTAGCTCTTGGAAAAAGAAATGGAAGTATTAGGCCTGAAGCCTATTTAGTTCTTGAAATCTGATCAATAGCTCTAAGACATAGCTTTGATTAGGCTTTGGTTATGAATGGGCTATTAATTTACTAGTAGCTACACCTGCGCGCAGGAAAGATACGCGTAAAAAATAAACTTAGGCCGCAGAAGCGCCAGGGAATGGCCATTCGAACCAGCAATCAAACAGGCAATAGAACCAGTCGTTGCCAAGGTGTAAA
Organism: Flavobacterium psychrophilum; assembly: GCA_943367505.1. Lineage (GTDB taxonomy): Bacteria > Cyanobacteriota > Vampirovibrionia > Obscuribacterales > Obscuribacteraceae. Next base: position 786 of record CALRJJ020000631.1, read on the forward strand.
AACTCTTTGCCACCTTCACTTTGGCAGCAATCACCCATGAGAAATAACGAAGCTCGCACACCTTTACAACAGCGGTGAAAACGACAAAGTAAGACAGTAGCCAAGTGGCCACTCCAAACAACAAGGAAAAGCAATTGGGAGCGGCCAAGAGACAGACCTTGCTATACTCGTAGACTATGGATAAAGCATCCCACCTCGTTTTCAGCCCCGCTTACAACACCGACCTACCAGCATTCGGCTTGAACAAGCCCTTCGCTCTCGATCGTGGTGAACTTGTTTTGAAAGCGTTAGAAGACGAATTTGGGCATGCACCAGATGTAATCTCACCCCAGCCGCTCGATATAGAAGATGTGCTTCTAGTGCACAGCCTCGCTTATTTAGAGAGCTTGGAAAAAGAAGAAACCTGGTTCGAAATTTTCGAATTAAAAGCTGAAGAGCTAAAGCGTGAAACAGCAACAAAAGCTCTACCGCAGCTAATTGAAGATTTCTTACTCAAATCAGGCGGCACATTACAGGCCGCTCGTCTGGCTCTAAAACACGGCCTAGCAGCCAATTTAGGCGCTGGCTATCACCATGCCTTTCCCGATCAAGGTCGGGGCTTTTGCGTCATCAATGACATTGCCATTACTATTCGCAAATTGCAAAAAGAAAAGCTTATTAAAACGGCCATGATTGTCGATCTTGATTTCCACCAGGGTGATGGCACAGCCAAAACTTTTGCTGGCGACAAGTCTGTTTTTACTCTCTCGGTGCACTCCCAAGAAGGCTGGCCAGAAATCAAACAAGAAAGCTCACTTGACGTAGGCATTCTTGAAGCCGAAAAAGACACTTATTTAGAGCGCACCAAAGCGGCTATAAATCACGCTCTTAGTCAATTTACACCAGACTTAGTTATGTTCGTTGCTGGCAGTGATGTCTACGAAAAAGACATTTTGCCTGGAACAAAATATCTACGCTTGCCTCTTTCAATTTTAAAAGAGCGCGATCAATTTGTTATCGACACTTTCAAGAAGCGTGAAATTCCGCTAGCCATGGTCTTTGCCGGCGGCTACGGCCCCCACGTTTGGGAAGTGCACCACCAAGCTGTGAGGCACTTATTACTAGTTTCAGATCCTGAGCTTTCCTCCAAAGTCGAAACTTCTTCTGGTATTAAATGTAGTGTCGCCAACAGCTAATACCAATCTGGAATCAAAGATAATTCGCACCAGCCCTTTTCTCAAATGGGCCGGGGGCAAAGGCCGCCTGCTGGCCCAACTGGACCCACTCTTTCCTAAAGCCAATTCATACAAACGCTACTTCGAACCATTTCTTGGCGGCGGAGCAGTTTTCTTTCATCTTGCTTCGAAAAATTCAACCCTAGAAAGTTATCTTTCCGATGCAAACTTTGAATTGATCAATTGCTATCAGGCCGTAAAGAACCAGCCTACAGAGCTACTTTCATTGCTAGCAAACATGCGCAACGATAAGCACTTCTTCTACAAAGTGCGGGCTCAAGACATCACTCAAATGAGCGAACTTGAGCGAGCAGCTAGACTAATTTACTTGAACAAAACCTGCTTCAATGGCCTCTATCGTGTCAATCGCAAAGGTCAGTTCAACGTTCCTTTTGGCAAATACAAAAACCCCCGCATCGCCGATTATGATGGTGTGGCCAGGGCAAGCGCACTGTTAGAGCGTGCCAGTCTAATTTCTGGACCTTTCGATGCTGTAACAGTAAAAGCAAAAAAGGGCGACTTTGTTTATTTCGACCCGCCCTATCAACCACTTAGCAAAACCGCCAATTTCACTTCTTACACTCTGACGAGCTTCGGCATGGCCGACCAAGAGCGCCTTGCGGCACTAGTGGGAAGATTGACAAAAGAAGGCGTAAAAGTAATGGTGAGCAATTCAGATACACCTGAGTTGCGGACGCTCTATGAAAACATTCCAGGAGTTTCAATAACCACCGTGCAAGCCGCCCGAGCTATCAACTGCCACGGCGACAAACGCGGGGCTGTAAGCGAGCTTGTGATTCGGAATTATTGACGCAGCCAGAGATTAATCCAAAGAGAAAATGCCAGTCACGAGTACTCTAATCTTGCGTTTCCAAAAGTGTCCGATTTTTGGCTGAAAATCGGACACTTTTGGAAAACGAAAAATAAAAACACTGAACGATATTACTTAGGGATGTTTGAAATTTCATGGACACCAAGAGAAAGCTGCTTATCACCATCAGTTTGGTCACAATTGCTTTATCGTATCCGCTATCAACTCTGGCAGCGAAGTGGAAAGACAAACCAAGCTGGGACAAGGCTTCCGAAGATGGTGTAAACGCACTTGAAAAAGGGCAGTTTCTCAAAGCAGAACAATCACTAAAGACAGCTCTAAAGATAGCCCGCACGAGCAGCTGCAGTAACGAGTATATTGCCAACAGTATTGGCAATCTTGCTGCAGCAGAAAACGCCCTCGGCAAAGTAAAAGAAGCCGAGGCGCTCTTCAAAGAATCAATCACCATGCTTGAGAAAGACAGCAAATTAAAGGCAGACCTATATAGCACTTTAAACAACCTGGCTGTCTGCTACACAGACAGTGGCCGCGTACCTGAAGCAGCAAAAATCTATGAGCGCTTAATTGCGACAATGAGCAAAGATCCTGATGTAAAACCCATTGAAATCGCACGCTATTTAGATTTTCTTGCTGAGATTTACCAATCGCAAGGTCGCCTGAAAGAGGCTTTACCCCTTTCCGCTCGATCTTTGGCGATCAAGGAAAAGGCACACGTTCCAGAGGGTGAGCTAGTCAACGCCCTCAGTAGATTGGCCAATTTACACTATCTAACCGGAAGCTATAAGGAAGC
>CALRJJ020000632.1:0-3603 GCA_943367505.1 Flavobacterium psychrophilum
ACTTCGATTTCGCGAGGATAAGCATGGGCAGCCAATGTCTTTTTGCAGTGCTCTTTGATTTCGTCAATTAGCTCATCTGTCACTTTGACGTCATTAGACATAACAATGAAAGCTTTGATGATTTCGCCGCGTTCATGGTCTGGTTTGCCAATTACACCGGCTTCAGCCACGGCGTAGTGCTCCACAAGAGCTGATTCAACTTCAAAAGGACCGACGCGGTGGCCGGAAGTATTGATAACGTCATCGGCTCGACCAACAAACCAGAAATAGCCGTCTTCGTCTTTCCAGGCATTGTCGCCAGAGAAGTACCAGCCTGGAATTTTGAAATATTCGTGGAATTTAGGCTCGTTACGCCAGACTGTTCTAAGCATAGCTGGCCAGCCTGGTCTGACCACCAGGCGCCCTAGTTCGCCGGCTTCTAGTTCTTCGCCGTCATCATCAACGATGGCGCCGTAGACGCCAGGCAAAGGTTTGCCCATAGAACCTGGCTTAATGGGGTTGCAGGGCAGATTGGCAATAAGTTGCATGCCGGTTTCAGTTTGCCACCAGTTATCGTGGATGGGCAGTCCGTAGACTTTCATGCCCCAGCGCACAACTTCTGGGTTGAGAGGCTCACCCACCGAAAGGATATGACGCAGGCTTGCCAGTGAATGTTGGTAGACAGCTTCGTCGCCAGCCTTCATCAGCATGCGCAGAGCTGTTGGTGCGGTGTACCAAACTGTCACTTTGAGCTTGTCGATTACTTGATACCAGCTGGCGGCATCAAAACGACCTTCATAGCTGACACAAGAAGCACCGTTTGACCAGGGGCCAAAGATACCGTATACGGTGCCGGTTACCCAGCCTGGATCGGCTGTGCACCAGTAAATATCGTCATCTTTAAGATCGAGCACCCACTTGGTCGTCATATGCTGACCAAGAATGTCGTTGTGCACGTGCACCACGCCTTTAGGCTTGCCGGTGGTGCCAGAGGTGTAGAGCAGATAGAGTGGATCTTCTGGATCCATCGGCTCACACTTAAGCTCAGTTGACTGGTTAGCCACTAAGGAGTTGTAGCAGAGTTCGCCATTCTTCAAATCTTTTTCGGTGGCATCTACCACAATAATGTGCTCGAGGTCTGGTAGTTCCTTTTTGATGCCGTCAATTTTGTCTTTGAGGGCTGGATTAGTGATCACTACTTTGGCTTCAGAATCTTGCAAGCGATCGCGCAGAGCATCTGGGCCGAAGGCTGAGAAAAGAGGTCCGGCTATGGCGCCAATTTTAGCAATGGCTATGGTGGCAATATAGAGCTCGGCTACCCGGGGAAGGAAGACGAAAACCCGATCGCCTTTCTTGATACCAATAGACTTAAGGGCATTACCGAGACGATTGGCTGCTTCGTATATTTCAAGGAAGGTGAATTTGGTCAAATCGCCCTTGGGATCGACTGAATAGAGGGCGACCTTGTTTTTGCGACCATTCACAAGATGGCGGTCGACAGCGTTGTAAGCGGCGTTAACTTTGCCACCGGCAAAGTAGGATATTTCGCGCTTAGCGTCTTCCCAGGAGAAGGTGTTGTAGGTTGTCTCATAGTCTTCTAAGTTGCAGCGCACTGGAAACTTTTTGATGATTTCTTGTCTCACGCCTTTCGGTGTTTTGTGCGGCTCGGTAGAGAGCTGATCGGCAGTTTGAGCAGTGTTTTTTGCTTTGTGGCCCGTATTCTTAGAGCCAGAGCTGGACGAACCCTTAGGATCCTTTTCGACAACCTTCATAAATTCCTCCAAAAGGGCGGATGATTAAACGCGTGAATATGAGACTATCTCGACCATGAGTTGTGGCCCCGACCGGGCCTTCAAAAATCCAAAGGTCAAAATATTAGGACAGTAAGTGTAACGCTTGTTAAGGTTCATTGCTCATCTTTAAGGGGCGTCTGGACTTAAAATTACGAAAGCTGCGGCCTGATAATATTAAAATTTAAACAGGCGAGCTTTATTGGGTACATAGCTCATAGGCAGTTAATTCTAAGGTAAGTGTAAATGTCGCAAGTCTGGATTGATCACAAAGACGCAGCCAATAAGGCTCTTGATGCTAAAGATTGGGACCTTGCTATAAAGGAATGGCAAGCCGCCCTCGAAGAAGCCGAGAAGTTTGCTAAGGGTGATGGTCGCCTGGTTACATCAATAGAAGGCTTGGCTCAGGTGCAGTTTCTCAAAGGAAATCATGCTGAGTCTGAATCACTTTACAAGCGCGCTCTGGCCTTGAGAGAGAGTGCACAGGGTAATGATCATCAGGACATTGCCACAGTACTCAATAATCTTGGCGCGGTTTACTTTAAGCGGGGCTTCTATAAAGATGCCATGAGTCATTTTGAGCGGTCTTTAGCTCTGCGGCGCAAGTGTTTTCCTGCTGAGCACCTAGAAGTTGGTAAGTCGCTATATCATCTCGCTCTTGTTTGTCATGCCGAGCAGCGCTATGACGAGGCTGACGGGCACTATCGCAAGAGTCTTGATATCAAGAATAAGTCTCTCGGCAATAATCATCCAGACTTGATCAATCTATTGCGCAATTACGCCCACTTGCTGCGTAAGACCTCACGCGATTCGATTGCCTCTCAAATGGAGCAGTTCGCTAGCGGTATCGAGGCTAAGCTGAAGGCTTAGACTAACTAAAGACAGAATAATTGAAAACTATTTGTCCATATCCAGACTGCCATTCAGTTTTTGAGGTGGTAGGAGAGCAATATCAACTCAGTGATCGCTTTGGCTGCGGGCAGTGTCCAGCATGCAGTCGCAATTGTGTGGCTAGACCACAAGAACTAATTACTCAACTGGCTGGCAAGCGAGCTATCAGTGCTGATGATGTAACGACTGATAGATCAATTTCCGCTGGCGATCCTGATACCGCTAAATTAGTAGTGGTGCTCGATGACATTCGCAGTTTGCATAATGTTGGCGCGGTTTTTCGCACCGCTGATGCTGCGGGATTTTCTCATGTTTATCTTAGTGGTATCACTGGTGTGCCACCACGAAAGGAAATTTCCAAAGTCAGTCTTGGCGCTGAAGATTGGGTGCCTTACTCATATCACCTCTTTCTCCCTGAGATATTGCTGCCACTTAAAGCCGCTGGCTATAGCATTGTAGCTTTGGAGCGCAATCAAAATTCACGCTCGCTCTATCAAGCCTTAACTAGTGGTGCCTTGAAATTACCGCTATGTTTGCTTGTGGGCAATGAAGTTCAGGGGGTTTCAATAGAAGCTTTGGAGCTCTGCGATCAGGTTTGCCATCTCAATATGCGCGGCAAAAAAGAGTCACTGAACGCCTCTGTAGCTTTTGGCGTCGCCGCCTATTTTCTGGCAGAGTCTTTGCTTTAGCTAAACACCGAGAATTGCAGAAACAAGCTCAGAGCGGTTAAGCATAAGAAAATTAGGCCAGCAATAAGAGCACCCTTCGAGCCAGAAACGATTTCTTCACCCTTAATATCGAAGCCCACCATGCGAGCACGCATAAAGCAAAGTGCGGCAATTAGACTTAAAAAGATTGGCACCAGGTGATGCATCAGGGCCAACGGAAGCACGGGATCGGTCATGATATAAACGGTGGTTGGCTTTTCTGGTGGCTTGGCATT
>CALRJJ020000633.1:0-3598 GCA_943367505.1 Flavobacterium psychrophilum
AGCGAGATAACCATGGGGCAGTAAGAAGTCTGGCCGAAACCACCGCCATGCGCGCACTTCTGGCCTCCACCACAGCCTCGGGCAAAGCGGCCATGGGTCCAGCTACAGTTTTCGATAATCACGGCCACTCTTACCTTTTGGCCTCAGCACCGGTCTGGCAAAATGGTCAAATCAAAGCTCAACTGGTAGCTGTGATAGATCCTAAAGCAGTTCTCAATCTATTTAGTGGTCTAACCGGCCTAGCCGACCAATCAAGCGCAGTCATTGCTGTGGTGGATACAGAGAAGCGCGTCATTGCTCGCACAATCGAAAACGACTTCTGGCAAGGCAAAGATTTCTCTCACGCTAAAACGGTCCAGGCCGCCTCCCACAAGCAAAAGGGTACTCTAGAGGCAATCGGCATCGCCGATCCCACTCCCCGCGCCTACGCCTTCGACCATGTGCCCAATACAAATTGGCAGCTGACCGTGGGCTTGCCCACAAGCACTATATATGGAACGGCTCACGACTGGCTAATATTGATGATTTCGTTGGCAGCATGTGCCATCGGCATCTCCTTCGTCTTAGCCTATTCGGCCACATCACACTTCACCAAAACCATCAATGGCCTGGTGAGAGAGGCTCTATCGCTGGGCAAAGGCGATTTTTCCAAGAGAGTTGAAGTTAAGTCTAGCGACGAACTCGGCCTTTTGGCCCGTGCCTTTAATGAAATGGCAAACACTTTAGAGCTCGATCGCGACCAAAAAAATATGGTCAAGAGAATCTCTGATTCGGTCAGGCAGTCTCTCGACTTAGATGAGATTCTCAATACGACAGTGAAAGAACTTGGTCAAAATCTCAATGCCAGCCGCTGCTGTTTGGCTTTGATAGACACCCATCAGACCGCTGAACTCGAAGATGACGAACTATCATTTGATTATGTTTGGTGGAACGAAGAATTCAATGGCAACTCACTAACGAATCGCAAAGTATTGATTTCAGAAAACGATGTTTTGCGTCGCATTATTGATCAGGGCTCAATCATCTGGCTTGATGTTTTAGAAAACCAGAATCAGCCACAAGTGCCAGTTATCAAAGACAGCGGCACAGATGCCGCCGATTGGCGCTCGATAAAAACTCTGATTGCCTGCCCAATCCAAGGTGCTACTGGTATTTTGGGCCTCATCCTTGTGCACCAATGTGACCAAGTAAGAGCCTGGTCACCATCTGAGTTAGAGCTTGTAGAAGCAGTGGCCAACCAGGTCTCACTAGCAATTGCTCACGGCCGCCTCTACAGCCATGCCAAAACCCTAGCTGAGAAAGAACAGCTAATCAATCATATTGTTCGTTCGGTGCGCACGTCCCTCGATGTCGATACGATTCTCGATACAGTCACCAGCGAGCTTTCCAAGGCACTTGGTGCCGATCGCGTTCAGATTGCTCAACCCCGGGCCGAAGGGCCGCTGATAGTCACCCACGAGCATCACGAAGAAAACCTCGAGTGTCACAAAGGCTTGAGCCTTTACGGCAGCAGTATTGATTTTCACCCTAACGCCAAGATCAATAGTATCGTCACGGATGCCGGTAACTCTGTTCTAGGAATTGCCTTAAGCCAGACAATAAACCAAACAGAAGCTGAAGTACACGTTGAGATCGATGCCCAAACGAAACTTACTTTTGAGACCCTGCCCGCCTCACTATCGGTAGTTAATCAAGTAGCCGGCGACTTTAGATGTGCTGCTTTTAGCGAATACCTCAACACAGTTGGTTCACAGTCATTGATTGCTGCACCACTCTTAAATGAAAATCAATTGATGGGAGTACTGGTTGTGCACCAGTGCGAAAGCCAAAGGCAATGGTCTGAGCACGAAATCCGCATGGTATCGGCCATTGCCGACCAGCTAGCGGTGGCTATAGCCCACGCTCAACTCTTTGCTCAAGTAAGACACCAAGCCATTACCGACGGTCTAACCGGCCTCTACAATCATGTCTACTTCAAGAATCGCCTTACCGAAGAACTGCGTACTGCAGAGAGAAAGGGCACTCCGGTTTCCCTAATAATGATCGACCTCGACAAACTCAAAGTCATCAATGATACCCATGGCCACCCTGTAGGCGACGCTGCCATCAGACAGATCGGTGCCATCCTCAAAACCCTTTTGCGAAGCGGGGACACAGCAGCGCGCTATGGCGGCGAAGAATTTGGCATTATCCTGCCAGAAACATCACTGCTTGAAGCAGCCTTGATTGCCGACCGACTTTGCAGCCAGATACGCAATACACATGTACCTGGGCTTGGCAAAATTACAGCATCTCTTGGCACAGCCTGTTATCCTAAACAAGCTCGCAGCTCCTCCGAATTGATTGAAAAAGCAGACAAAGCCTTGTATGTCGCGAAGAACAGCGGAAGAGATCAAGTACGGGTGTTCGAAGAAGACTATCAGTCAACCAATGGACCGACTTTCACCAATGTCACCCGCGAAATGGAAAGAGCATTAAAGAAAACCGGCCTGGAATAAATACGAGAGTTAAAGAGTGAAACGTCTAGTTCTTTTCGATATCGACGAAACCATGATTTCTTCAAATGGGGCCGGTCGCAGAGCCATGGCTCGCGCCCTGAAAGAAAGCCATGACATACCAGAAGAAGCCACTAAAATTTCAATGTCAGGCAAGACCGATCCGCAGATTATGCGGGAGATATTTGCTAATCAGGGCCTAGAACTAGGAGCTGAAAGAGACGCGATAAAGAAGATCAATGACTTAATCGACCTCTATCTGAGCTATCTTGATCAAGAATTGTCGGCCTCTCAAACTATGATTATGCACGAAGGTGTAGTGGAAATTTTGGATCGACTTAGGGCTGACAGTCAGTGTTTTCTTGGACTGTTAACCGGCAACGTAGAAATCGGCGCACGAAAGAAGTTGCATTTCTTTGACCTCAATCACTATTTTGAGATTGGTGCCTACGGCTCAGACTCAGCTAATCGCCTTGATCTTCCTCATTTTGCGGTTAGTAGAGCACAGGATCATTTTGCTAATCAGTTCGCCCCGGAAGAAGTGATTATCGTCGGTGACAGCGTCAACGACATCGCCTGCGCTCATGGCTATGGTGCCAAAGTAATCGCTGTAAACACAGGCAAGACACCGTGGCAAGATCTTGAAGAAAGAAATCCGCAACACCTATTTAAAAATCTTGCTGACACAGATGCTGTCTACAAGGCCATCTTCAACTAATTTTGCTGATTGCGACTCTGAATGTAATTAAGAATTGCTTGGCGCTGTTCGCGATTGAGTGATGCATCCCAGTGCAAAGCTTTATAGCGAATGGGCGGCATACTGCCTTCTTCTACCACTGTCGCTATTTTTGCCAAATCAATATTAGAAATTAGCTCGGTGCCTGATATTTGGGCCTTAGTAATAACAAACTCTTTCTGCCCTTCTAGCATGTCACGAGCGATTGTGTCTTTAGCGATAGGGAATTTAGCGTAAAACGGATAAGCGACAAGGTCGTTTGTGGCACTATGGCAGTCAACGCAACTACTCTGCAGAATCTTAGAGACCGGGGCGAAAGCAGCATTTCCGCTTTGATCGGGCAATTTGGCCCTGACAATAAAAAAGT
>CALRJJ020000634.1:0-3593 GCA_943367505.1 Flavobacterium psychrophilum
ATATTGAATTCAAGTGCAGGCAATAACATTCGATTGCGTGCAGTTACATTCAATCACGCCTGCGCATCGAAACGCATCCCATTAACTCGCTTGCAGCGAGTCACTTTGCTGCGAGCAATTGGAGAAATATATGTTTGCCAACTTGCAAAGATCGTTCGACAAAATTGGCGCAAAAGTCTCAATCACACTTGCAGTAGAAGAGATTTTTCGCAACCGTAATCTGACCCAGCGAGCACCTGCGCGCTTAAATATCATCGACAAAAAAGGAGAAGAAATCTTCGAGATATCAGTGCGCAAAGACCTACTGACCAATCTTGAACTGTCAATAATTGAAGTGCGTCCTAAAGACAAGCATCTGCTTCTGCTATCTAGACAATTAGACAGTGAAGGCGATGCCGTCAACAAAGATCACTTCCTTTGCGGTAGAGATGAACGTCATCTCTTTGTTGCCTCGGTAGAGGGTGTTTCTACCGTAGCCGCAGCCAAAGCCTCGCTTAAGCCCAAAGAAATACTGAACAAAGAAGTGGGCCTCAGCGAAGAAAAACGCAATCGTCGCAAGACCAAAGCGTTCAGGCGCCAAGGAGAATGGTTCTTCATACCGACATCACTAGTGGTGCCAGCCAACCTCGTACGCTCCCAAGAGCCCCTTGTGCGCGGCAGAGGCAGCAAAGCCCACATCGCTCAATACGCCTATCGCACCCAGGGCGAGCCAGTGATGGTAAGCAGTCGCTATCCGCAAGGATTGACAGAGCCTCAGTACAAAAGACTAATCAGCCGAGACAAGGCAGCAAAGAACCTCTACTGGTGGCAGATGGTAAGAAACGCCGGTGTATTTGTCAAAGGCACCGTCCGTCATCCCGATCACGCCACAATCGTGCTCGAAGACTGGCACCAGGTCTTAATGAATACTGAAGCAAACTCTGAAGCAGTTGCTTTTCTTGATTGATTGGCAACCACAAATGGAAACAGACAAAACCAAATCGAGCAATAAAAGAGACTCGAAATAGAACTAGAAAGAAAAGGCCATATATGAAAACGAAAATAATTGCTTCGGCCCAAAACTGGATTGAAGGCAACGCTATTGAACAGCTCAATCAGACAGCTATGCTGCCTGGTATGAGCGAGACAGTGGGCATGCCCGATCTCCACCCAGGCAAAGACACACCTATCGGTGCTGTCTTTGCCTGCCAGGGGCTCATTTATCCGCACCTGGTCGGCAACGACATCGGCTGCGGCATGGGCTTCTGGCAAACTAAACTACATAAGTCTCAGTGCAAACTCGACAGCTGGACAAAGAAACTAGGTGCCCTTGAGCAAAGCAAGAACCAAGGCAAAAACCAAGGCGAATACGACGAAATGCTCACTGCCATTGGCCTAGCGCCGTCAAATTTCGATTCATCATTAGGCACTATCGGTGGAGGCAATCATTTTGCCGAGCTGCAGCGCCTGCAGTCTATAGTTGAGCCATCAATTTTCGAAGCTATGGACCTCAGCAAAGACGCCCTCTATGTTTTAGTTCATAGCGGCTCACGCGGATTGGGTGAGCACATCCTCAGAGGGCACCAAAAACACTTTGGCAATGGTGCACTCAAAGTTAGCTCAAGAGAAGGAGAAAATTACCTACACCAACACAACAACGCTGTTAAGTGGGCCAGGCTAAACAGAGAAATCATTGCCGCCAAATTCATGACTACTCTGGCGACCAAGGGCAGGCAGATTCTTGATGTTTGCCATAACTGTGTGCTTGCAGCTACCGCCACAATAGACAATCCAGCAACAGCAGATAATTCAGAAACAACAGACACAAGCATCTGGCTGCACCGCAAAGGCGCCGCCCCATCGGATCAAGGAGCGGTAATGATTCCTGGGTCGCGCGGTACTCTCAGCTATCTAGTTACGGCTCGCGGCGAACAGACTGAAAATCTAGCCACCCTCGCCCATGGTGCTGGTCGCAAATGGAAGCGCTCTGAATGCCGGGGCAAACTCGAAGGGCGCTATACAAAGGAAAGCTTGAAGCGTACCGAGATTGGTGGACGAGTAATCTGTGAAGACCGCGCGCTTCTCTACGAAGAAGCGCCCCAGGCCTACAAAGATATAGACGTTGTTGTCAGTGACCTGGTGGACGCCGGTCTAATAAAGGTGATTGCAACTTTCGCCCCGGTCATTACTTACAAAACTGGAGCAATAAGAAGATGATTTGGTTACAAATAAGCGCGGGCCTAGGCCCCGATGAATGCTGCTTGGTGGTGGCCAAAGTAGCAAAACTAATTTCTGCAGAAGCGCGACTGAAGCAAACAGAACTGCAACTAATCGAAAAAGTGGACGGCATGAGAAGCGAAACTTTCCAATCGATTCTATTTGCCGTCGCATCTGAGGAAGTGCCAACATGGCTAAATGATTGGATAGGAACAGTAAAATGGATTAGCAAGAGCCCGTATAGGCCGAACCATCGGCGCAAAAACTGGTTTGTCAGCGTAGAGCTATTAGAGCCACCATTAGCTTTAAACTTCCACTTAAGAGATCTGCGTATAGAGACCTGCCGCGCTTCCGGCCCAGGAGGGCAACATGTGAACAAGACCGAATCATCGGTAAGAGCCACTCATATCCCCACTGGGCTTGTAGCGGTCAGTCAAGATGAACGCTCCCAAGGGGGCAACCGCAAGCTAGCAATAGAACGCCTTAAGCGCAAGCTACAGCTTGCAAACGAAGGTGAACAAGCTGGTGCTCGCAAAAAATTACAGCAACAACACACCAACTTAGAGAGAGGCAACGCAATAAAGATTCTTACTGATGAAAAATTTTACGCATGAAAAATTTTACTGATAAAGATCTTCTACTTAGTTAGATCAATTTCAAAGCCGTCAAGGAAGGTCGGGATGCCTTGGCCAGCGCCACGCCTCGAGTCAAAGGGTTTGTCCTGCCGCAGTTGCTGATAGTCATTAATGCGATCTGCTTTTGCAGCTTCGTTGCTCCGGGCGTGGGCTTCAGCGCTAAAATAAGTCGAACGATTATCGAAGGCTGAGCCAGACTTAGCTTGTTCGTGATTAGCTTGCTTATGATTAGAATCTGAGTAAGCATCGGCAAAAAGATTTTGGCCTACCGAGTTAGCTTGCTTTCTGCCAACTTCAACACTGTCGTTGCCGTAAATCGCGCAGTGCTTCTCGGATTGAATCTCAGATGACATAGTAAAACCTCAAAAAAAGTAAACCGCCTGCGCCCCATGTAACTAACATAAACTCAAAGTCAAACCGATCGGTGACGGAGGCGTGACCGAACAGTGACTAGTTGCTTACAGGCGTCGTTCTACTTAATTTCAAAGCCTTGAAAGAAGATCGTCCTGGATCTATACACGTCATACTTCAAGGTCATGTCCAATCCCGTTGCTTTTTTCTCATTGGCAGATACAGATTCGGCAAAAGATCGAAACTTTAATTCATTACTGGAAAAATCTTGATCATCGTCACTACATTTACTCAGTAATTTCAAAGCATCAGGTAACCTATTTTCATCAAGGGCGGAAGCAGCATCAACAGCAAATAAATCGTCACAAGGACTCAATGTCGCTTTCTTAGCAGCCAGGGCCTCCGCCTTGT
>CALRJJ020000635.1:0-3583 GCA_943367505.1 Flavobacterium psychrophilum
TTCGATCTGAACAGCAAAGCATCAACCGGTGCCAATGCCTTCAGTTGGTCCAAGCCAGTTCCAAACTCTCTCTCTCTGAAGGCCCAAGCCCAATCTGCTCAAGGCTACAATGGTGGCTTTAATGCTTGCGCCATTGTTGAACCGATTGATCCTAAAGGGTTTGCCGCCGCACTACCTCACGGTTTCATCCGCATCCAAAATGGTGCCAGCTCACCGGCTACCGGTGTGGCAAACGGTAACAAGCAAGACGTTTTTGTCTATGTTATGAACAATCCGCAGGTTTATCCTGTTGATGTCAACGGAAAGCCACTGCCATATTTTGTTGGCACTAACGATTCACCACTTCCTGGTGGATGCAGCAATGGTTCTGACTATGTCACCAAAATTGCTCAAGATATTAAAGATGGTAAGACCCCTGACTGCAGTGGTTTGAGTGTGGGCGTTGCCTTGTCTGGAGATTCTCTTGGGCTAGGTGGTGTCAATCAAGTTAATTGCAATTCTATTGGTGGCATTGGTGGTGCCAACGTCGATAACATTGCCCTCGATAATGCCTCATCCAAAGCCAATACTGATATGGCTTTGTATAACAAACCTGACAGCCGCAACTTGTGGGCCAGACCGGTGATTGAGGCTGCTTATAATATTCAGCCCCCAACTCCTATTAGCAGTGGCACTGCCAGCGTTAACGTCGCCGATATCGTCAATCTAAAACTACTCAGTGATAGAGCCGAGGGCAACGATTTCCATCCTGGTACCTACCAGTCTGGTATTGCTCACGTTCCTGCCAGTCGCAGTGCCTTGAGCAGCCCTAACTATCGCATCACCACTGACCAGGGTGTGCACTTAGACAGTAAGAGTCCTGAAGGCCTTACTTTGAACGGAACAATGTGGAAGTACTTGACTCAGCGCATGTATCAGATAGACCCAGAGTGGCTCAGTTATGCCAATAAGGGTGTTTATGCTTCTGAGAACCGGCCGCTCGATTATATTCTCAGTCAGAACATTGTGCCGATGGGAGGACGAGGCTATATCTACTTTAGTCAGAGTGCCAACGCTGGTAAGGGCGGACTGGTCTTGAAGGAAGAGAGTGCAGCGTTATCCGATGCACCATGGTTATCCTCTTTCATTGGTCAATTGCCCGATGCTAAGAGCCCAACCACTCCTACTGAGACTAGACAGTTTGAGTTGATGCCATTCAGTCAAATCAACGTCGCTGGCGATTGGAACTATCCACAGCCATATGACTACCCAGGTAAAATCTGCTTGATGAATTGGTTCTCCTTCACACCTGCTAGTGGTTGGAACAACCTGCTTGGTCAGCTCAACATGGGTGCTATCAGCACTACTTGTTGCCCTGAGGGTTCAACTGGTTCTGGTGCCTTTGGCATTACCTATTCAGGAAGTGGTGACACTATCACCATTCCCAACGGTTGTGCTTGTCCTGCTACTACTAGCTGTGATTCAACAGGCCCTTGTTAGGCCCTGATTAGATAAGCTGCTCAGTGAGTTAATTTGTGGCATGGGTCATCTGGCTCATGCCACATTTGACGTGTTAAGGTATAGTTCTTAGTTGATAGTGCTGCATTCGGGGTCGGAAAAATCAAAGTGGCACAAAACAAACCACAAGGATCAAAGGCTTTGTCGAAAACTACCTGCTATTCTTTTGCTTCGCTTTTGCTACAGAGCTGGGGCCTGAGTTTGCTACTTGCAGCTCCAGCGCCATGCCAACAACAAGTTCAACAGCAACAGCAGCTTCAGCAAGCACAGCCAGTAGTGCAGAAACCTCGCAGGCCGGCTCCAGTTGAGAGCGTGCATCGCAATTTGCAGCAATGGCCTAGCACCGTGCCGGTGCCACTGCCCCCTGATGCCAAATTTGTGGCTGGTTACCAGAGCCAGTACCTAAATACTAAGAGTATGACTTTCTTTCGCTTTACCACAGTAAATCCTGCACCCAGTCTGGTGGATTGGTACAAGCGTAGTTTGCAAAGTGCTGGATGGGCGGTTCGCGAAAATGCCACGGCCTCTGGCCGTTCGGTCTCCACCATTTCCGCTATCAAAAATGGTGTCAGTTGTTCTATCAACGTATTGGCTCCCCTTACAAGCAAAGACCGCACAGCTGTCCAGATTTCCTACTCTGATCGCTAGGGCTAAATTGTGAATAGATTTACTAGAAGATTGCAAACCATGGGGTTTGCTTCGCTTGCTTTATTTGCTTCTGTCATTGTCAAGGCCGAGGCGCAGAAGGTCAACGTAGATGCAGTGCCAACAGCAAAACAAGTAGAGCAATTGCTGAAGACTCAGCCGAAAACCTATGGTGCTCACTTTGCTGCTGGGCAATTGTATGAGTCACAAGGATTCTATGGTCCAGCTCAAGATGAGTATCGTCAGGCTCTGAGCTTTCCTCCGGTCAAGCCTGATGCCTACAAACGACTGGCTCAACTGGCTTTGAAAAGTAGTGACTATGCTACGGCAGAAAAGGTTGCAGTTGATGGTTTGCATTTGTTTCCTAAAGACTATGGCATGCTTTTGACTGCTGGCTTTGTATTGCAGAACCAAAGCAAGCTGCCCGCCGCCATGAACATGTATCTGCGTGCTCGGGCTGCTCGACCAAATGATGCCCAAATTTGTTTGGCTATTGCCGATGTGTTGGCTGCTCAAAATAAGCCAGAACAAGCTTTGGTTGAAATTGGGCGTTTTGACAAATTGAGCCCGCCAACCACTCTTAGTATTTACGAGAAAGCCAAGATACTATTAGCACTGAAGCGTTACGATCAGGCTTTGGCAGAGCTCGATAAGAATTTTAATCAGGACCCTGCCAATTTTGCCAACAACAAACTCTATGCCTCCACTTTGGCTAATCGTGGCAATCGGAACAAGGCTCTAGAAGTGGCCCTCTGCCTTTTGGCCAATGCCAATGGCAAAGAAATGGAGATGAGCAAGCAACGCTTGACGAATTTACTTGGACCGCTGGTCGATGGCGTGCCACCGAATGTGATTGCAAAGGCCGAAGACCGAATTAAAGATGTTAGGGTGAAGGCGCGCATGCACTTCGCTTTGGGTGATGTTTACGATCGTAAGAGTCAGTTTGATTTAGCGATTAAACAGTATCAGGCCGGCCTTAAGCTTGATCCTCAATTTGCTCGGGGCCACTATCGCTTAGGGCTTGACCTGGAAAAACATGGCAAAGACATCAATGCTGCTAAAGCCAGCTTTAAGAAAGCCCATGAGCTCAATAACGGCCAAAATCAACAAAAAGATCAACAAATCGAAGACAAATGGAAGTCGTTGAGCCATTAACAGTCATGTGTAGAGGGATAAACCATTGGCTAAAGTCTCAGACAAGAATAAAGTCTTTATCCTGTCTTTCCTGCTACTGCTTTGCACTGGCGCCGCTGCCTATTATTTTTACGAGTCGAAGAAGCCTCGCTATCGCTCTACTGAAATAAAGCAGACCACTAGGGACGTGGTAGTAATTGGTGAGGTTGTTGACGCCTGGTGCTATGCCTCTCAAACCATGGGGCCTGGGCGTGGCCCCGGTCACAGGGCCTGCGCTCTGGCCTGCGCTCACGGCGGGGTCAGCATC
>CALRJJ020000636.1:0-3579 GCA_943367505.1 Flavobacterium psychrophilum
CACTTCAATCATCACCGGTTCAATCTGCACATCGACCTCATTGCTCGTAAGCAACGGTTTCTTGTCTTCTCTATACAACTTGACTGTATCGCCTTCGATCTTGAAAGTTAGGCCAGCTGGTTCTAGCGGCGCTAATTTAATACCAGGATTGCGCAAGAGTGAGGCTTCGCGATTGAGAATCTTATCGAAATAGGCAGCACTTTCAGGGCTGAGTTTTCGTTCGTCGTCCAGAGAATCTTTATAGAGCGCTTTTAGTTTGTCTGGCTTTCGTTCGTTTAATGCCGCCCAGTAATTCTGTAATTCTTTTTCAATAGCCTTCTTGTCATCATCGCTCAGGCTCTTGATTGCACGTGATGGCTGATCTTTGGGCAAATTAAATGAAACCGTCTTCTTTGCTGCAGCCCCGTTTGATTCGTTGGCAGCCAGCACTACTTTGGCCACTTCTTCTTTCTTTGGCCCAACAGTGCGCTTTTCGATTAAAATCGTCATGGCATCTTTAGGATTACTGATGTATTCGAGTGCCAGCTCGTTGGCGCCCGGAACAAGATAACCAGAAACATTTACAGGCAAAGTCAAGGTAACGATTGGCGCGCTGAGCACATTCTGACCATTGAGCTTTGCCTTGCTTACGGAGCGGGCGCTACCAGTAAAAGTAATGAAATAACCAGACAGCTCTTGTTTCTGTTGATTCTCACTTTTCGTTTCAGCTGGGACATCCGCCAGCATTGGCGCTTGAAATCCAGCGAGGGTGAAACTGACCAAAATAGAAGCTAAAGTTGCTTTTGAAAACATGGTTGGCACTCACTTTACTGCAATATCACTGTTCCTAATGACAGGGACATTTTAGCACTTTCACTAGCCGGTCAAGACAGAGAGCCTGCTTTGCAAGACTGCTGAAAGAAAGGGAACAGCGCGGCGCTGACGGCGTCCTTAATTTATACTAAGAGCGGCAAGTAAGTAGGGGATATATTGAGACGCGTTTTTCTTCCGTTAATACTGACAATTTTTGTTCAAGCTCAGCTGGGAACGTTATCCTCGGCCCTTGCCAATGGGGGCTCAAATGGGCTTGTGCGGGAAGGCGATTTCGCCACTCCACCCCTCGCTCCGTCCATAAAGAACAGAGAGGCTGGAGCTGACCCTAAGCCCTTGCAGGGGAATATAGTCTCAGTTGATTTGACAAAGGCGGTCATTCCGAACTATCAGGAGCTTCCCCCTGTCAGTGGCAAAGCGCATTCAGAGCGGGTTGATCCCCTGGTTTTTCGTGCCTGGTTAGCAAAAGCCCATCCTCAATTTCTGACCGGTGGTGTCAGTGATTCGAGCCCGGTTGTTGAAGTCGCAGGTCAATGGGATAAGGCTGATAAGACATTAGCTAAACTAGAGATACCTTATCGACACATTAAAGCAAGAGAAATTTCTAGCGAGCTTCTAGCCTCTTGCAAGGTCTTGATTATCAATTGTGCCGGTGATCTTAAACGCGACAAGCTGCAATCTATTCGCGATTTTGTCAGCCAAGGTGGCTACTTACTCACTACTGATTGGGCTTTAGATCATATGCTCGCCCAAACTTTTCCAGGCTATGTCAGCTGGAACAAAGGTATTAATAGCAAAGACATTTACGATGCTGAATATCTGGCGCCAGATCCAATATTGGCAAATAATACCGTCAGTAGTGCCTTTTGGAAATTAGATCAGGCATCGCATACGGTGCGTATTCTTAAGCCCGGAAGCGTTAAGGTTCTTGTTGCCAGTCGGCAACTTGCCAGCGAAGATCCCGATCACGCCGGAGCCCTTGCTTTGATTTTCCCGTTCGGTCGGGGCTATGTTTTGCACATGGTCGGACATTTTGACAACAATGCCAAAATCGCTATTGGTAATTTCCTACCAGATCCAGTTCCTTCTCTGGGAATCAGCTTGCGTCAGGCAATAGCCACTAATTTTATTGTGGCTGGCCTAGAGGGTAAGCGCCTGCCCTATTAGGTGAATATTTGTTGGCGCCGAAACTATTGCGTCACTCGTTGCAGCGATTCGCCAAGAAGCTGAAGGCTGCCATTGACCACCACCTTGTCATTGGGCTTCAGGCCGCTAAGAATTTCAACATAGCCAGCGGTTGTCTTGCCGATTTTTACTTTCTTTTCTAAGTAGAAGTCGCCGGGCTCGTCGACATAAACCAGGTAGGTTTCACCGGCTTTTTGAACAGACGGCTCCGGCACCATCAGTGCAGTGGTTTCACCAACTTGAACTGAGAGGCGGGCAAACATCTCGGGCTTAAGCCGCAAAGAGCGATTGTCTATTGTTGCTCTTACGGGCAAGGTACGGGTCTGGGCATCAACCTTTGAATCGACAAAGTCGAGAACACCAGGAAATGACTCGTCGGGAAGGCTATCCACCAATACTTTTACGGGAAGACCTTTTTTCACGAATCGCAGGCTATTTTCTAAGACATTAGCAACAAGCCAAACTTTAGAGAGGTCCGATACTGAGAAGAGGGCTTTGCCGCCTTCTACTAGCTCACCGGGGTCACAATCGCGGTCAGTGATGATGCCACTACGCGGCGAGGTAATTTCGAATACCAATTGAATATGGCGGCTTTTCACTACATCATCAACAAGTTTGGTCGAGGTGCCAAACAGACGCAGGCGCTCCTTTGTCGAAATAATTAGAGTCTGCTGCTTCTCATCGGTGGCCAGAACTTCTTCTTTAGCTTGCTCAAGGTCGCTCTCCGCTTGATCGACGTCGGCTTTAGCTGCAATCTTCTCTTCTAGTAATTTATTTTTGCGGTCGAAAACCTTTTGTGCTAGAGCGAGTTTCAGAGTTGCATGTCGCTTTTCTGATTTTAGCTCTAGTAAGCGGGTCAAAAGTTCGCCTTGAATTTGCGCCACTTCATCGCTGCGAATCTTAGCTAGAACCTGGCCTTTTGTTACTTGATCACCGGGTTGCACCAGCACTTCTTCAATGCGACCAGGTGCCAGCGAAATTACAGGGGTAGTGAGGTTTGTATCGGCTCGCACTGTGCCCGTTGCTTCACTCACAATCGGTAAAGTTTTGACAGCTACTGTTTCGGTGGTAATTCCGATCTTGGCCTGTTGAGCCTTCGACAAACCAATTGGATCACTCGGACCAAGCACATGAGTTGTCGCTGCAGTTGTAGACACCCCCGCCTTCGACTCAGCACTGGGAAGTGGAGACTCAGTGCAGCCAGTAAGCAAGGCTGTTAGCAGCAGTAGTGAAAGGGAGCGTTTCATTCTTTACTCAGGCTCTGGGGGAGAGTGATCAACTAGTATATCGCGGACAGTCTTAGGCCGCCCCGGGCTTGGGCTAAAGCGCAAGTATAGCGCAGGTAAAACATAGAGGGTTAGAAGAGTACAAGAGATCAGGCCACCAATTATCACGATAGCAAAAGGTTTTTGAGTTTGCGAGCCGATTTCATTTGATAGAGCAGCTGGTAGCAGACCCACCGCGGCAATAGTGGCGGTCATAAGAACCGGGCGCATTCGCGTAATCGAACCAGTGTATACGGCATCTTTGACTGACATGCCATCGTGTCTAAGTTCGTTGACGAAGGACACCAGTAAGATTCCA
>CALRJJ020000637.1:0-3575 GCA_943367505.1 Flavobacterium psychrophilum
ATTGGCTCTTGCTTCGGAACAGTGGCAACTTTTATTACAGTTAGATAGTGATGCTATGACACAAATGATGTGGGTAGACAACGGCAGGCTCTATTTCGCCATCCGCGAGGAAGATCTAATTGCCCGTCGTTTTGATAAGGTCTGGATGATTTGTGAGACTCAGTAATACCTTTGCTAGCTAAACTGATTTTTCAGGTTCTTCTGAATTTTCCGCTTGGCAACGATTTGAGTAAGCCTTGGCCGCGGTGTAGAATCAGATTGTTGCGGAGGAAGCCATGAGTCTCGGTTTGTACTTAAAAGGTCAGTATGCGCCAGGGCGACACCCTGTTGAAGCGCCAGCTTTTGATCGCAAGAAGCTAGAAGAGCTTGAGACCTGGCTTACTAATGTCGCTTTTGATGAATTAGAGTGGAGTCAGTGGACAGAAGACGATGAAGGCAATCCATGTTTAATGGTATTGCTCCACCCCGGTGCGGAGCCGATAATGCTCTCGCCCTGTGAAGATGGGTCTCTGTTAGTGGCGGCGGCTACTTCTTCAGCCGGACCTGGCTATCACATTTTTGTTTGTGACCTGGTACGCAAACTCTCACAAGTACACGGTATCGAATGGGTGGCTGACGACGAAATAGAGTATTTCGACGAGACTGGCTATTTTGAGACCGGAGATAAAGTTAGGCTCTACAGCGAGTTTGAATCTTGGATTGGTGCTCTCACAAAAAGAGTGAAAGAGCTATCTAAAGATGGTGCCAAGTTTCACCTGGCCATGCCCTTTGATGGTCATCAGTTTGATGTACCAGAGCCAATTTTGACGCAGCTAGGGCCCCGTTCTATGGATTGGCTTGAGTCTGTTTCTGCTGAACCTATGAGTGGCCGGGATATCTTCCCATGGTGGGAAGATGGTCACGGGGCTGAGTATCATCTTGGCCGTGCGCTCTGCTATATGTGGAACACTGTGCGCTGGCGCGAGCCTCTAACGGAGAAGGAAGCTGAGCTTCTGGAGCGCATCATGGAACATCTTGATAGCGCCTACAGCCTCGATCCTGATTTGAAATATCCCTGGAAAGAATGGGCTCAAGTAATTGAGTTTCTTGGCTGTGACTACGAGTTAGAGGATCAAATTGAAACCATGGCGCAGAAGGCTATGGCAGCAAAGCTTGTTGGCTATCGTCGCCAGGGTGTGCGTAAGAATCTTGGTGGCGGTTGGTCTGTTGCTGTTCCTGGTAATTTTGTCGAAGAGCTTGAGGAAGGTCAAACTTTTCTGGCCTTTGATGAAACAAGAAACGTACGTGTCACCTGCATGTCGGCTAGCGATAGTAGCGGTAATAGCTTAGATGCGCTGGATATTTTGCAGAAGATCAAAGTGATTGATGATCCACTCAAGTATGAACATGGACCGGTTCACGGTCGAGCATTTTTCGAGAGAGTGGCTGAAGAAGAGAGTGCTTTCTGGATGCTTCGTGGAGTATCGGCAGCCCATGGAACTTTTGCTCAAATCACAATATGCTTTGAAACTGAAGCAGAGCAGCTCTGGGCAATTGAGACATGGAAGTCGTTAGATCATCGCTCGACCAAGGGTGGTCAAAGTAGTGGAAAAGCAGCAACACCAGAAAGTGATGCGTAACCATGAGTAAGCGCAATGCTGCGAAAAAACGCCGCCGACGTACTTTGCATGCAGCTTTTGTGGGTTCTGGTCCTGAAAATGTAATTTTTGATCCGGAGGCGCCCCAGTCTCAAGTTAGTTATGTCGCCTATGACGTCGACAAGCTTCAGGAAGAGGCTGTCAGTGATTTGGCTGCCATCGAAGCAAATCTGGGTAAGTGGCCTGTGCTCTGGGTTAATGTCGAAGGCCTAGGTAGTCCTGAAATTATCAAGCGACTGGGTGAAATTTTCAATATCCACCCTTTAGCCATGGAAGATATTATTCACTTGCATCAAAGGGCTAAGTTTGAGCAATACGACGAGAATTTTTTCTTGGTCGCTCATATGATCGAGGGCAAAGCGAGCGACCCTAGTCATCTGGCTTCTCAGGAAATTGTGGCAACCGAGCAAATTAGTATGTATGTCGGTAGTAATTTTGTGGTGACCTTCCAAGAAGGCCCAGTTGATGCCACTAAACCAGTGCTCGATCGTTTACGCAAAGGACGCGGGCTCTTGCGCAGTCGTGGTAGCGACTATCTAACATACGCCATCATTGACAGTATCATCGATGCTTACTATCCGGTTCTGGAAGTCTTTGGTGAACGCTTGGAAGTGATTGAGGATCGCATTCTTGAGGACCCGAGCAAGCGCATAGTCTCGCAAGTTCATATCGCCAAACGCGAGTTATTAGGATTGCGTCGCGCACTCTTCCCTCTGCGCGAGGCTCTTGGTTCTATTTTGCGCACAAGTCCAGCCAATTTCACCGCTGAAACTCTTCTACACCTGCGTGATTGTTATGACCATGTTATTCAGATTACTGACCTAATTGAGACTTATCGCGAACTTTGCTCTGATCTGATGGACGTTTATCTATCGAGTATTTCTAATCGCCTCAATGAGGTGATGAAAACACTTACTGTGGTAACTACAATTTGCGCACCGCCAACGTTAATAGCCGGAATTTACGGTATGAATTTTCATACGGATTCGCCCTATAACATGCCTGAATTGAGCTGGAGCTATGGTTACTTTTTTGCATTGGCCCTAATGGCGCTCACTTCAACACTAATGCTGATTTTACTCTTCCGTTCAGATCGATTTTCATCGCATGAGAACATCGTAAAAGAGATCGTCAGAGAAGATGCCACTTCTAAAGCAGACGAAAAGCCGGCCACATAAAGCTGAAGGTTCGCTCTAAAACCAATTTTAGTTGTTGGAAGCCTTCGCTATAGATGTTTTAGGACTGTTTTTTGCGCTGCTCTTGCCCGAGATTGCGCCGCTATTTGAGGCAATTTCTGGCTTGGGATTTTCTTTTCCGGTGGCTATGGCGCGACGCTCAGATTCTGTGATCATCGCTTCGACAAAACCAACGAAGAGAGGGTGGGCATTATCTGGACGGCTCTTCAATTCGGGGTGGAATTGACAGGCAACAAAGAAGGGATGATCTGGAAGTTCAATCATTTCTACCAATCTTTGATCGGGCGAGAGACCGGAGAAGAGTAAACCATGCTTGCTTAGAGCTTCTCTGAGATCATTATTTACTTCGTAGCGGTGTCTGTGGCGCTCAGAAATTTCAGTGCTGCCGTATACTTTTGCCGCCAAACTGCCTTCTGTCAGGACGCAGGGATAGCGGCCGAGGCGCATTGTGCCGCCTTTGTGAGTGACGTTGTGCTGATCAGGCATGAGGTCAATTACAGGGAAAGGTGATTTGGCATCAAACTCAGTTGAGTGAGCTTTGGCCATATTGGCCACGTTGCGAGCAAATTCGATCACAGCAATTTGCATACCAAGGCAGAGACCTAAGTATGGAATCTTTTGAGTGCGAGCAAATTCGGCAGCCATGATTTTGCCTTCAATGCCACGATCGCCGAAGCCGCCTGGAACAAGAATGCCATCCACATCAGTGAGATATTCTTTGGCGCCATGCTTCTCAACGTCT
>CALRJJ020000638.1:0-3565 GCA_943367505.1 Flavobacterium psychrophilum
ACCTTGAGCTAGCCCAGCTTGACCACACTCGTGCTCTGACTGATGTGCAAAGAGCAATTGCTGCCTTAGATATTGCTCGCCGTGATAAAACTGTGGCCGTTCTTGATCAAGATAAAGTAGCCGCCGATACCGAAGCTGCAATGAGTTCTATTGCTGCAGCTATTGCGTCCGCGACAGAGACTGTAGAAACAACCTCAGCCGATATTTGTAAGTTAGATATTGATCTTCAGAATCTCCGCAGACGTATGGAGCAACGCAAAGTCTATGCTCCCTGTGATGGAAAGATTGTTCGGCTTATGTGTGTGGGAGCTGGTGAAACCGTTGATTCTGGAACAGTTCTAGCCGTACTCGCTCCTCAGACAGAAGATTTAGCGGCTGAGCTGACTATCAGTGACAACGACGCTCCGCTAGTAGCGGTTGGACGCCCCGTGCGCTTGCAGTTTGCTGGTTGGCCGGCTCTACAGTTTGCTGGTTGGCCGTCCATTGCTGTCGGTACTTTCGGTGGCAAAGTGGCTGTAATTGATGCTAGTGATGATGGTAAGAGCTGCTATCGCGTAATCGTAAAACCCGATCTTGATTTGATCGCTAGTGGCCGTGACGAGCCATGGCCATCCTCAAAATTTTTGCGTCCTGGTGCTGAGGCTAGTGGTTGGATTATGCTCGATACTGTTCCTCTCGGCTTTGAGTTGTGGCGGCAGTTCAATTCCTTCCCTCCCACTGTCAAGCCAGAGGAATTGGGATTGCACAAAGGTTCTGATGTTGGTAAGTCCGAAACAAAACGCAAGTCAAAGTAAACGATAAGAAGAGAAAGGTTCTGCATTGAGCCATATTGCTAGCAAAGATCAATTTGATACTGGAAGAGGGATGGTTTTACTTTCTCTTGCTCTTGTTTTGTTTCTGTCTTCTCATAACCTTCAAGCTGCTTCGGCCTTAGATAAAGTGCCTTCTAATCAAGTTCAGGCTCAAGCTCAGGCTCAGGCAAAAAAAATTGCCAGTACTTCTGCTGCTGCTAGTAACGATGATAGTGCCCTCCCTCTGCGCTTAATGCGCTTGGGTACTAACTTATCGGAGAATGGTTTTTCATTTGAGTCATTTATCAGGAGTGTTGATAAAAACTATCCGAAGCTCTTGAGTGCTGATGCTGAGCGACAGATTGCTGGGGCAAAGCGCCTAGAAAAAGCTGGTGCCTTTGATCCTGTACTATCTAGTGTGAACGAATATCTTCGCATCCAGGATATTGTTAATCCGGGCAAGGCAAAGGAAGCTGTTCATAATGAAAGTCGGGTAGATTTGCTCACGAGATCTGGTATCAAGGTTTTTACTCAGTTTCGTTTGAACCCGAACGATACAAAAACTCCATTCATTCCAAGCGGTCGAGCTGGTGAATATTCTGCTGGGTTTAGTGTGCCTTTGATGCGCGGCCTGAGAATAAATGAAAAGTCAGCGGCCGAGCAACAAGCAAAATTGGGTGAACCCTTAGCCGCCCAGGTTTATGGTGGTACGCGTCTAGAAGTTTTGCTTAAGGCTGCAGCCACTTACTTTGACTGGGTTGGGGCAAAGTCACGCGTTGACATTGCTAATAACTTGCTCAAAATTGCTGAGGCTCGCGTGGACCAGATAAAATTACGGGTGCAAAGTGGCGATTCACCGGCATTAGATGTGACTGAGTCAGAGCAGGAGATTCAGC
This sequence comes from Flavobacterium psychrophilum, assembly GCA_943367505.1. Classification (GTDB taxonomy): domain Bacteria; phylum Cyanobacteriota; class Vampirovibrionia; order Obscuribacterales; family Obscuribacteraceae. The sequence goes on from CALRJJ020000638.1 coordinate 1,688, forward strand.
GAAGACAAGCAACCCTGGTAAAAACACAAAGAGAGTTCCAGAAAGCTACTCTGCTTTTGTCTGTATTTTTCTGGGATGAGAATGGCAATCCTAAAGCACTGCCGCCAATTTCGGAGGTCCCGACTCTTGGGCCAGAACCAAGTCAAATGCTCGAATCGGTTTGGTTCGAGGGGCGAAAACAGGCTGCTGAGCGCCGACCTGAGCTAAAGAAGATTGAACTAGAGAGGCAGCAAACAAAAATTGCACTGCGCCTGGCGCAGAATATGATTCTGCCTGCAATGGATGCTTATTTCGCTCAAGGAGCCGATACCGGGTTGCAGGGTATAGGTTCTGTGATGCGAGGGGGCATGACGATCTCCGCTCCTCTTCGTCAGCGTACCGCCCGCGGTCAGTTGCAGGCTGCTCAGCTTAAGCTCCGCAAGCTTAGTCTTGACGAGAAAGCCGAGAAGCAGCGTATTCAAGCTGAAGTTGACGATACGGTATCTGCTATCAATACTTCAGTTGAACGTTTTGAGGCAACTGCCTTAGAGGTGAAGAAGGCTAGGGAGGTCGAAGTGGGTGAGCGTTTACGCTTCTCCGCTGGTGATAGCACCTTGTTTCTGGTGAATCAAAGAGAGCGTACGACTGCTGAGGCGCAAATGCGTTTGGTGGAGACTCATGTCGAATACCTGCAAGCCTTGGCGGCTTTCAAGACAGTGACTTGTAGTATTTAGCGTCATTATTTAGTAGTTTGACTTGTTTAAGGATTTCTATATATGCTAATGTTTGCAGAGGTTTGTCGGTATTAATGCTTCGCGGTAGAGAGACGGAGCACTAATTTGTAGGGCGGAGCGCAAATGCCAGATAGAGCTGTTGTATGTGCAGAGTTAGCAAAGCTTTTCGGAGTGTTGTCTCATCCGGTACGTATTCGTATTCTTGAAGAGTTGAAGGCCGAAGACCGCACTGTCGGCAACTTAAAAGATATTCTTGGCATTAATCACGCTGCGGTGTCGCAACAACTTGCGGTTTTGCGCAGTCATCATCTCGTAGTTGAGCGTCGGGAAGGCCGCAACGTTTTTTATCACCTGCGCAATGCCGAATTGGCCAAGTGGATCATGGGTGGCACAGGCTTTATTCTGCCGGATGCCGGAGAAGTAGAAAAGATGATGTCGGCAGTACAAACCGTGTTAACGGTCTGGGGCTCTGAATCAAAGGTCAAGCCTAGCGCTGATGCTAATGGCACAAGTCAGAAGGCTAAGACGACTAAGAAGGCCGCTTCTAAAGCTAAGTAGTTAAGAACTGTATTTTTCGCGCTAGCGGCTTTGCTAGCCCAGTGCTGCTTGGATTTAGCCTGTTTGTCTAGCTATATGCTCTTTGCCAACCGCCAGTGAGCGGTTGTTTTGATTTGACAAAAACAGTCGCTTCTTTATATACTCGCAAAAAATCATGTATTCATATATGCAAGTATCTGCAAATGACGAAATGTTCTTGAAAGGTTTGCCAGATAACTTAGAAGAGTTGTGGAGTCAATAATTTATGGAAGAAAGAGTCTTTGTCCTTAATCAATTCTGCAATTTGCTATTACCGGCTCTAGCGCTTTTGGTCAGCTTCTTGCTGGGCAGCGAAATTCTCAAGCTGCGTGCATTGCTATTCTCTCAACTCTGCTCTTTGGCTTTTGCTACCTGCGCTTTCATTGCCGCATGTGCGAAGCCATTTGATTGTCGCATTTCTTGGCTGGCTAATATCTTAGACTTCAGGTTCGATTTCTTTTCCTCCTGCTTGCTTCTTGTAATCGCCTTTATCGCTAGTGTAGTTCTCTTCTATAGTGAACGTTACTTGGTGGGTGATAAGAACCGTTTGAGCTTTATTCGGCATTTGCTGGCTTTGTCCACCGTGTCT
>CALRJJ020000639.1:0-3558 GCA_943367505.1 Flavobacterium psychrophilum
GGTCACCAGCTTTGGTCCATGGGCCATCAAAATGCGCCGAGAGACCGGATACCAGGGGTCTTCAATGGCTACCGTGTCACCGACATTAATGAGCAAACGGGCCGCTTGATCAGTTCTAGAGGTTGAGGTCAAGATCACTCGATCAGGGCTGAGCACCAGTCCGCGCGCCCTTCTTAGATATTCGCACAGGGCTTCTCGCAAGGGCGGGAAGCCAAATGGATCATCGCTGTAGCTGAGAAAGGCCTTGTCTGTGCTGTAACAGCGGCGGTTTTTCAAAACCATTTTTTCCCAGGCCTGCACTGGCAAGAGATTGCCTGCTGGCACAGCAGCGCTAAAATCTCCGTGCCAACCGACTTGCTCTGACGAGGCCGTAATTAGTCTTTGGGCATATTCAGACCACTTAGTGGTTCGCAGCGCTGCCGCTGATCGAGAATCTCTATCGTTGCTAGCACTGCTCATGGGTATCGCTATAAAAGTGCCTTCTTTAGGCAAGGTTTGCAGATAACCCAGACTGGTTAAATAGGCATAGGCACGCAGAACTGTCGCTGTCGAGGTACCCTGCTGTTCGGCCAATTGCCTGGCTGCTGGCATCTGGCTGCCGGGCAAGGCGGAGCCTGAGTCTATGGCCTCTCGAATAGACCGTGCTAGTGATTTATAAACGGGTTCGCCTGGGAGCGCATCGCCTCTAATCAAAAACTCCAAATTCTTGACCCATATTGAGCACTTAGCGAGGACCCAGTTTAACAGACTCTTTTGCTTGCCTATCTATTTTTCTTCAAAAAGCCTATCGATGGCGCGCTGTTGAATATGACGGGTGCTCAACTGGTAATTATCAGCACCACTATAACGAGCGGCAAACTGATCAACCCGGGCATTACTAGCAGCAATATCGGCTATTGATATTCCTAGTTCTTTCTTCCCACCAGAGGGGCTCAAGTCTTTGATATTAGTGTATTGCCTTTGCAAATACTCCATATCATCACGTTCTACATCACTTAAATCTTTGCGCTTGAGACCGTCTGCCAGAGAGTCTTTGGTAATTGTTCCATCAGCCGCCCGGCCCAACTTATCGACGGTTGAAGACTCAATGTGGTTGACGTCATTGGGGAAGTTGTATTTAGCCACATCTTCGCGCGAAATGCCTTTCTTGCCACCGTCTTTGTCGTCAAACTCTTTGCTCAGAACTTTGAAATTCTTGAGCATGTGTTGCACGTCATCTCTCTGGATATCATCCAGACCAGGATCAGAAGCCGCCTTTTTCAAACTATCTCTGGTGACAAATCCATCTTTATTGGCAAGCTTGTCAAAAGTACTAGTCTCAATATGATTGAAGCCAGGCGGCAGGCTATCTAAACCCCTTGTCATTGGCTGAAATGCCTTCATATCAAGGTCATTGACGCTTAGGGCATGGTCATCTTGTTTACCAGCATTATCAATAGAATCTGCCTTGCTTTCGCCCTGAACTCTATCGCCCATAACTGAACCTCTTCTGCGCCACCGACATTGTCTCTGACAAATATACCCAGCCCTGAGGCCATCAAATCGCAAAAAATCGCCAATAATTAGCCCAATAAAAAGGACCGGCAATCTTTAAGTTTACCAATCTGTCTCATCCTCGCTTGCAAGAAAGTTAGAGCATGAGACACATTGATAGAGCAATAGAAAGTCTAGTTATTTCTTGGCTGTAAACCAGCCAAAAGCAAGAATTAGCCCGCGCACTAGAGCCTGAGTCAAAAGAACCAGGCAGGCAAAGGCGGCGCGAAATAAACGCATCCCTACCTCAAAAGCAAAAGCGCTAATTGCCTGAATTCCATCAGCTAAGATGGCACCTACCGGCCCACCAGAAGCACCCATAATCGCACTAAAAATTGCCACTATCATCAGTGGCAGCATTAGGCAATTGAGAATGGCATTAATGCTACCCCAAAGTAGCCCACTACAGGTTTCGAACATAATCAGTACCTCAAGAGAGATGCGCCAAGAAGTGACCGCTTTCACAAAGAAAGAGGGAATTTCTCAAAGAGAAGGAAATAGTCTGGGTTAAGAGAAATACCTCAGCCAATCTAGGCGCTTGCGAATAGGCCTCACTCTAGTAAAGAAGGTCAAGCAAACCAACAAAGACAGGGGCTTTTGCAGTAAAGACAAAGGCAATTTTCAGGGTTTCTCCTGCTCGCCAGGGGTGAAACCACTAATTGCAGGGATTATTAAACGGCTGGCGAAGCTCTTGGAAACGCGGTAGCCAACAGCTTTTGATAATAATGTTGCATTTTCATAGACGCGCTTTTCTTAGCGCCACCACATTTATCAAGAATCGCCAGTGGCGCCTAGTTAAGGCCTATTGACTAGCTTATATTGAGTGCCAACGAATAGCGGGCACCTCTTTTAAACTTGTAAACTTGCTCAAAATCCTGTTTAGTTACAGGTCAGGGATTTTAGATCAGCATCCACATCCGAAAGAAAAAATCATTGGCATGAATTACGAGGAAGCACTGGCATTTCTACAGGCATTTCCAGACATGGAAAGAGCCACTTTTGGCGCCCGCGGACCAACCATGGGCCTGCCTTCGATGAAATCTTTGCTCAATCGCATGGGTGACCCACACAAAGGCACTCCCACTATTCATGTCACCGGCTCAAAGGGCAAGGGCTCAACTAGCACCTATCTAGCCTCCATTCTCAAGGCTGGCGGGCAGCACGTGGCTTTGTACACCAGCCCTCACTTGCATGACTATACTGAACGCATAGCTTTCGACCTTGAGTCGGTTGCCGATGACCAGTTTGCCCAAGGTGTAGCCGAGATTCAATCTAGCGTTGAAGCCGAACGCGATGCTGGCAACAACACCATTTCTACTTTTGGCATTCTTACTGCGCTATTTTTCCACCTGGTTAAATCAGCTGCCAAACCGGTTCAGTGGCAAATCGTAGAAGTTGGCCTGGGTGGTCGCTATGATGTCACCAACGTTTTTGACGCCAAAGCCGCAGCTGTGATTACGCCCATCAGCCTCGAGCATGCCGAAATATTAGGCAGCACCCAGACCGAAATAGCGGCAAACAAGGCCGGAATTGTTGTACCTCATTGCCTCACTATTCTCGCCCCACAGAAAGATGCAGGGGCTCGCACAGCAGTAGGCCGCCGCTGCCACGAAGTCGACTCTGAGCTGATTGATGTAGGCAAGAAGTATAAAATCAAACCAATTTCTCAAGACTTAGAAGGGCAGACTTTTTCAATGGAAGGCCTGGGAGCAAACCTGGAGCTGCGCATAAAGATGCTTGGGGTGCACCAGATTAACAATGCCGCCACCGCTGTCGCTACCATTCTTGGGTTACGTCAACGGGGCGAGTTAGATATCAGCGACGAAGCGATTATCAAAGGTCTTTCCACAGCAGTTATCCGTGGTCGTCTAGAAATACTCTCTCATCCTATTTCTGAGTCGCACAAGGGGCCTGTAATCATTGCTGATGGCGCCCACAACCACGAATCAGCGGCCTCCCTTGCTCTTGCCATCAAGAGTGTCTTCAACAAGAAGCACTGTATTTTTATCGTAGGGGTCAACACCG
>CALRJJ020000640.1:0-3549 GCA_943367505.1 Flavobacterium psychrophilum
GGAAACAACTAGTGTTCCAACCGAATCTGCTAGCGATGCACGCACAGGCCCCGTAGATGTGCCAGCCGAATCTACTAGCGATGTTCCAAGCACAGGCCCCGTAGATGTTCCAGCTGATGTTCCAGTAGATGGTTCTGTAGGCCCTGATAGCTCTGTGCCCAGCGATAGCGCTGTTGAACCTGCTGCTACATTGTCGTTGAGTGATGATGCCGCTCAGCTCTCACTGGTGCAGTTGGGTGAAGGGCCCTACCAAGTTGCCGAACGACTTCTTTCTGCCGGCGATAGCCCAACCAACCAGACTGAAATCATGGCACTGGTGCGGGCAATGCAAGCTCAGTATCGCGAAGAATTTCCAGAAGATCCAAACTTGGCTAGTTTGAAAGTGAACCATCAGTTTCTTACTCCTGAAAAAGTAGACGCATTATTGAGTTCGATTTCTGACCCTGCTTTGAGAGATAGTATTGCCGCCAAGATACTTACTCCAGCCGAGACTGAAACTATTGATCCCGCTAGTGCAGATTCGAATTCTGATTCTGCCACTGGTGAGACTGATTCAGATTCGCAAGAGACAGGTTCGGTAAGTGATCAGTTGAGAGCAGCAATTGAGAGGGAAGCGTTCAACAATATGATCGCCAGTGATGGCCTCAATGTTTTTGCAACGCCTGTTGATAGCGCTGACTATCTAAGTGAGGTTGATGGTGCTGATTCACTGGAAGGCATTACTGACGGAGCAATAACCAAAAGCGAGATAGATAGCTTTATAAGTGCAAGTGTGGCTAGCAATGATATGGCCACGACCTCAGGTGATCCGGCAAGAGACGCTTTTGTTGAGTCGATTCGGAAGATTTCGGAAAATTGGGACAATCCTGAAATGTCGCCATACAAGGATGCTCAGGGGGCAATCACCAGAGAGTCATTTGCTTCTGGAATGGAGTCTTTGCCTCAGCGGCAGGAAGAAGTGGCCGCTGAAAAAGATGCCTTAGCTCTACCTGCTTATGAAGGGGCCGACCAGCCTAATTCTGAGGTTAGTGACGCTGTAAGTGAGCACATTGAGGCTAATCAACCTGAAGTTAATCAAGCTGAGGCAATCTTGCCTCTACAATCACTGCCCCAAGAAATTGCTGACCTAGCTCAAGTTCAAAAAGGTGAAGGGCCATATCAAATCGCCGCCCGACTACTGGCCTCTGGAGGCACTGCAGCTGGCAATTCTGAAGTAGCCGCCTTAATGCGTGCTCTGCAAGCTCAGTATCGCCTGGACAATCCAGATGATGCCACCCTTGCCGGTTTGAGAACAGGCTACCCGCTTCTTACAGTCGAAAACGTAGATTCAGTTTTGGGAAATATCACCGATGAGCAAATGAGACAGCGTATTGAAGCCAGGCTTTTCCCCCAAGATAGTGAGTCTTAGCCGGTCTTTTCTCGCAAAATTGAAATCTAAAACCTTTGGTCACAGCTCGGTCACGGAACAGTCACCAATTGGTTTTATGGCGCCGCTATTGTAATTACATAACCGCTGCACACCTTACTAGAGGACAAACAAATGCCATCAGCTCAGCCACGTGAAGTCAATAGAGTCGGAGAAGCTCAACAGAATCCTCAATCCGATTCGACTCTTAAAGGTGCTTTGGATCAAATGATGAACGAAGTTCACTCTGATCGAGGCCCTAAAAACATCAAGAATGATCAGGGGCAGTTGCCTAAAGAGAGTTTGAATGGGAGTGCGGCTTTAGATAAGGCTCAGAAAATGCAGGAAAGAATGGACGAGAAAGGATTTCTTGACTTCGCGCCACTATTCCCAAATAAACCTAATGCTGACGGTTGTTTGCCCAATCTGAGAAAGCAAGAAATGATGCAGCAAGCATACGAAATGAAGGATAAAAAGTTCGACGGCCAAAGTCTTAAGAAGCAGGGCGAACAATCAATCGAAAGTGATCGAAGATAGAGAAACTGGAAACTATCTACTAGATTCAAGTTAAACAGACAGTCGCCGCCAATAACCAGTCTATGGTTTGAGGCGGTGACTTTTTGCGTGCGGCTGATAATTGGCGGCCAAAATAGGGGCAAATGGTTTTGCCCAACTGGCTCTTGGGGATAAACACTTTATGCTTAGACCTGTCTCTCTTAAGTCAAAGATACTCATACTGATTTCGGTGCCTCTGCTTGTGCAGCTGGCGATGCTGGCTACTGTTGCCCACCTGCAAAATCTGGCTGAAGATGAGGCTAAGCGGGCCGAATATTCGCGCAAAGTGGCCGATGAGGTCATCGCTCTAACCCGTGAACTGGTTACTGTTCGAACTGATTATGGTGATGAGGATTCGCTTAAGCAGAATCCCAACTTGGGCCTGGCATACAGAAAAATGGCTGAGAATATTGACAAACATATTCTCAATCTCAAGGAGATGACTAAAGACCGGCCTGATCTTTCTGCTGCAATGAATACGGCTCTCTTTAAGGTGCGTCAGTCTGAAGACTTGATGAACAAGATACGGGTGCAATACAAAACTGCAAAGCGCGCAGGTAGTGTCGACCGCATGGTGCTCTGGCTCAAACTGAGCAGAGCTTCTCGCGAACTATCAGAGCAGGTGCTCAGTCTCGGTGATGCTGGCAAAGCTGTGGCTGATGCTAGCCCTGAAAAACAAAGACAATTCCGCGCCCAAGTGCAGCAGGTTTTGATAGTTGGCGGTATCGCAAACATACTTTTGACCCTTGGTCTTGGTTTCGTTTTGACACGCAGTATTGTTAGCCGGCTGAATATCATGAACGATAATAGTTATCGCTTAGCTAGCAATAAGGCTCTGAATAAGCTAGTTTCCGGTAACGATGAAATTTCTAAGTTAGATAGAGTTTTTCATAGAATGGCTAATCAACTACGTGAGGCTGTCGGTAAAGAGAGGGTAATTTTAGAGAACGCAAGCGACTGCATATGCTCTTTTGATTCTCGCCTCAAATTTGTTAGCGCTAATCCAGCCTGTGAAGAGCTTTTTGGGCTGACTGTTGACGAAATTATTTACACTAATTTCTTTGACTATGTCAATCAATCTTGTAGAGAAGAGGCCCGGGCATACCTTGAACGAGCAAGAGAAGATAACAACGACAAAGCATTGACTTTAACCATTAACCGGCCCGATGGCGAGCAGCGGGAGGTGCTCTGGTCTGCTCAGTGGGCGCAACAAGAAGGTCGAGATCTCCAGGGCAAAGACGGGCCGAGTAAAGATGACGTACTAATTAGCATCTTTCACGACGTCAGTGATGAGCGCGCTGCTGAGCGCCTAAAGCAGGAGGTCGTGGCTATGGTCACCCACGATTTGCGCACGCCGCTAACCACAGTGCAGAACTACCTGCAGTTTTTAGGAGAGGGAATCTATGGAGACCCAGGAGAGCAAGCCAAGCGTTTTTTACCCGGTGCTCAGCGCAGTAGTGATCGTATGATGCGCCTGATTGGCGACCTCTTGGACATTGAGAAAGTAAAGTCTGGCATGATGGAATTAAACCGCGAAAGTATTTCGCTGCAAAAGATATTTGAAAGTTCTGTTGAACAGTCGGTTGGTT
>CALRJJ020000641.1:0-3547 GCA_943367505.1 Flavobacterium psychrophilum
GGCCGGAATGGTTGGCGCCGTTGCGCTGCCGCCGATTCTGTTGCTGAGCTGCCGGGCCTTCAAGCTGCTGGTCAGAGCGGTGCAGAGACAGGTCAACAAGATCCTGTTCGCCCGGGGTCGCAATCCGTGGATCATCACGTGGATTTGAGGGGGCTCGCCAACTCGTTCACGTAAGCCTCTCCCAATCTCTGTCACCTCAACCTTACTCAAACCTAGGATCAAGCACCACATGAGCACCAATGGAAACTTGCCTGCCGACGGCTGGATCGAACTGGAAGGCTGCCTCCACGCCGCCATCGAGGGTGGCACCATGCTGCGTATCAGCAACCGCGAAACGGTAGGCAGTTCAGTCAGGAACACTCTTTCGATACTGACCGATGGCGGCTGGAACTGGCTGCATACCATTACCACACCGCAGCAACCCAACTCACACACCTCCTCGCCCGAAGTCGAGGCAGCTGCCACAGCCTGCCTCAAGGCATACGCGGCCTTTCTCTACCAGGGTCGGCTCAAGGCACCAATCCCCGCTGAAGAAGTGCTCGGTCACCCGCTGCCCAACCCCGGCCGCGCTGTCTGCGGACTGCGCATCTACACCCCACAAGCCGCGGCCTAAGCGCTAGACCCGCTCAAAAAAGCTAAGCCGCTAGAGAAGGTTCCCTGACTGGCTGCTAACGGCAGTACAGGAACCTTCTCCTTCCCTTTTCTTTTTATCATTGACAACCGACCGGTCTAATACATACCGGTAAGGGCAACAATTCAAACAAGCGATACGCTAGAATCTCTAATCAGTGGTCCAAGAGTAATACTGAGCAAATGAAGAAGCACGACATCAAACTAATTGTCTTTGACATGGGCCACGTCTTTGTCGACTTCGAATGGGAAATTGTTTGCCAGGGTTTTTATACCAGAGCAGGCATTACCAAAGAGCAATTCAAGCCAATCTTGAAGCATATCGGCTCCCTCGGTTATGAAAATGGCCACATAAACACCAGCGCTTTTTTGCAGGCCATTAACGAACAAATGGCAAGCCATGGCAATATGCATCCCATCAGTGAAGAAGAATTCCACCAGTTATGGAACGCTACATTTCGCGAAAACGATGACATGGCAAATCTCTTGCAGGCTCTAAGAAAGCAGCACAAGCTCTATCTCTTGTCTAATACCAACGAATCGCACTGGCAGTATTTAGATCAAAATTTCAAAGTCAGTCGCCACTTTGAAGAGTTGATTCTCTCTTACAAAGTTGGTCATAGCAAACCGCAGCACGAGATCTATCAGGAAGTATTGCGTCGCAGCAATCTAGCTGCCCATCAATGTCTTTTCATTGACGACCTTGAGCCCAATATTCAAGCTGGCACACAGGTAGGAATGAACGTTGTGCATTTCAAAGATATCAATGACTTGCAGAGCCGCTTTGAGCACTTTGGCATTAGCTCAACTTGAGCTAAGCAAATCAACAAAGAGCGCGCCAATCATCTACCGAGATTGCCAAACAATTCATCGATACCAGACTCAGCTGCTTCGTCCATGTTTAGCGCTTGGTAGGAAGTGACAGTTTTGAATCCTTGCGGTAACTTCAGCCAATCTTTCGGGGCCGCAACCACTCTGCAGTTATTGCTAGCTACAAGCGTGGTTCTAGCATGGCCAAGGCAGCTGTAGCCATAATTAAGCGGCAACAATGGAATCATCGGAGCGCCGTCAATCTTCTCTAAAATATTGTAGATAACAGCAGGCACATGCAGGTCAACGCCCTGAAATTCAGCTTTGCGTGGAAATCTGTCGCTGAATTTCTTCCCTTTGAATAAGGCAATTTGCTGCTTTGACCAATCATCAGTGGTGCTGTATATCTGGCAAACAACGCCGTTAACTTCTTTTGTTCCGCTAGGCACAAGAGGAAACTTTGATGCCGAAGGCAAACCAATTAGAGTAAGACTCTTTAGCATGACGTCAGCAGGAGCAAATTTGGCTAGAGTTGGTTTCCAAATTGTCTTGGCGCGCCAATTGTAAGCCACCACATCAAATTTTGGTGCCTGGGCAATAATTGTTATGCCAGAGCGAGGGCACTCAGTACGTAAGCCATTCTTATTGAGATAGACATCAATGTCACCAAAAACAATGCCATGCTGTTGTAACTTCCAAACTTGATCCGGACCCGGTTTTCTCCCGCTAATCAAATCACTAAAACCAGCTTTGTGACTGCCTAGAGGGCTAGTACTTGCCGGCGCGGCTAAAGCACTAGGGAACGATAAAAAAGTCAATCCAACTAGCAAGAGAATTATTGAAAAAGGCGCATGCCTTAAGCGCGAATTTTGTACCCAAAGTAAAACTTTAGCCGTAAGCAAAATCTTGTCTAAAACAGTCACTTTCGCCTCATCAAAATAAACAGGAAGCAATTCAAATGCGGCCACACCAGATAGGCAAAGCATTCAACGCCACTACTATTGAAGCAGATTTTCGTAACACTCAAAGCCCTTTGCGCCAACTCCGCTAGACAAAACGTTTAAGAACATTACAGCGAAGCTCCCCTTGGCATCACCATCAAAAGCCTTTACTACCAAGGTTTTTCCATTTTGGTTTAAGCTCAGCTCAGAAAAATATATAAGAAAGAAGCATTCAAGATGCTCATTTCTCTTTATATAACTAACACTTCATTTGAGCTAGCAGAGGCTTTGATCTAGGTTCCATAGGTTCTCATCAAACCCTTTCTTAACGCTTACTTTCCAACCGAAAACTCCAATCCCCAGCCTATCGCCACTTCATAACTCATCTGCTTCTTGCGGTAGTTCTGGACTGGATTTCGGCAAAATTCGCTTTGACTACCTTTCTCACAGCCTGTCGCTCAGTCTGTTAGTTAGGTTCCAGTCAGCGCATTGGTAAGCACAAATCAACCTCAACGGAGATCCAGATGGACCACTGTCAAAAACAACGCATCAAATTCACTGCACTGCGCGGGCTGCTCTCAGTCACGGCCGGTGTCATCTGTTGGTTCTTGCTCGGAGCCGCCGACACCAAGTTCGGCCTGGGCATCACGGCCAATCAAACTCTCTTTGTCGGCGCTGCTCTGACCATCATCGGCTGGTTCAGCACCAAGCGCATGTTCAGGTTCACTGAAGAGTGCATGAGCATGAAGGAAGGCAAGGGCGAGCGCAACCTCAAACCGGCGACCAAGAGCAGCCCTCCGCTCGACCGTCTTGCCACTCGACCAGCAACCGCCGTCAAGACCCTCAAGCCCGCGGCCGATTGTCCGCTGGAAATGGTCAACGGTGGCAAGCTCATCGCCAAAAGCCGCGTCACTGTCACCATCAACAAAACCGATGACGGTCGTACCGTGACGGTGACGATGAAGGGCATCGGCAGCGGCGAATTCAAGGGCGACAGCGGTGTGCGTTCACGGCTCGAGAGCATCCCCGGTATCAAGTGGTCGTTCCCCAAGAACGATTCGGCCAATGGCGTTCGCACCATGGAAGGTGTGATCACGCCTTCTGCTACCAACGACAAGGTGGCTGCTGGCTTGATCGAAGTGGCTAACCGCATCGGTTAAGCCTCC
>CALRJJ020000642.1:0-3540 GCA_943367505.1 Flavobacterium psychrophilum
ACATAGCTGGCAATAAGCGATTCGACGACTCTTGCGTTGGCTATTTGGCTGGCATGAAGCACCTAAAATCTCTCAATATAACTGACACCTCGGTCACCGATAAGAGTCTCCCTGAGCTGTCCAAGCTACCAAAGCTCAAGTCGATAACAGTAAGAGCAAGAACTTTTTGGCGCTCGGGCCAACCTGGTCAATTGAAAGGGCGCTTGAAGGTCATAGATTCAGCCTCGAAAAGCAACACTACCGTGGATATGTTTAGCCCGCTGCACTAGTGACTAATTAAGTAACAACTGCATTTAAAACTATTGGCAAAGACAGGCAATAATCTCTTAACTCGCTATGATCAAGTGATGGCAGGAGCAGCAATGAATTCAACAGAGTGCGGTCGTCGCTTTGAAACGACCATGGCAGTTAAAGTGGCTACTTATGACATCGACTACGCCAATCATGTCTCAAATATCGTTTATTTTCGCTGGCTAGAAGACCTAAGATTGCAGCTTCTTGAGGAGAACTTCCCCCTAGAAGAGTTAATGGCAGAGGGATATATGCCAATCTTGGCCTCTTCAGCCATTGAGTACAAGAGAGCAATAAAATTATTCGATAAACCCATAGGCCACATGTGGATCGAAAAGCTGGGGGCAGCAACCATGCAGTTTATGGGCGAATTTAGAGTCGATGGTGTGCTCACTACAAAAGCCAGCCATATCGGTCTATTTGTCGATTCGGTAACGCAAAAGCCAGTGAAATTGCCAAAGCAGATTGTTTTAAAGTTTGAAAATTACAACAAATAATATTTATAGTAAAAGTGCAGTCAGAGAGCGGGAAACATAGATGTCTAACAACACAGTAGCAAAAACAGCACAAGAACCGGCCACAGTGCTTGTAACTGGTGCCACATCTGGCATTGGTAAGGCGGTAGCTCTGGGCTTTGCCAAGAACCATTTAGCGATTGCCATAAACGGCTTTGGTAAAGATGACGAAATCGCTACAGTGCTCAACGAGCTTAAGGAGGCAGGAGCAAAGGAAGCGATTCATGTGCCGTCAGACATGTGTTTGGCCGGCGACATTGATCGACTGATCACCACTACACAGGAGAAATTGGGCAGTCTTGATGTTTTGGTTAACAATGCCGGAATTCAATACACTGCAAATATAGAGGACTTTCCTGCTGAAAAATGGGATCAGATAATCGCTATAAATCTCAGTTCGGCTTTTCATACCACCAGACTGGCGCTACCCATGATGAAAGAGCGCAATTTTGGCAGAATAATAAACATAGCCTCAGTGCACGGACTGGTGGCCTCGGTTCAAAAAGCCGCTTATGTCGCTGCCAAACATGGCATCATTGGATTAACAAAAGTAGTTGCCTTGGAATGCGCCCAGCAAAACATTACTGCCAATTCCATCTGCCCAGGCTGGGTGCTCACTCCATTGGTTGAAGCACAGGTAAGCGCCATAGCCACAAAAGATGGCATTAGTCGTGATCAGGCAGTGGAGAAACTGCTTTCAGAAAAGCAGCCAAGTTTGCGCTTTGTCGCCCTTGAAGAGCTAGCTGCCTTGTGCCTCTTCTTATCATCGTCTAGTGCTGCTTCAATTACTGGTGCTTCAATGCCAATCGATGGTGGCTGGACCGCAAGATAGAATCTTGCTAAAGCTAAAGGCCAGATCTAGAACGAAATCTAGACTAAGCTTAAGTATGAGGTCGCCTGCGATCGCACTTTCCCTGGAAATCCCGATGAATAAAATAGCACTGTCACTTCTTGCACTATCGTATCTACTTCTATCGTCAACAGCGATAACTGAAGCAAAGCCGGCACAACATATTGACTGTGCTAGTGCTTGCAGAAGCTGGCTAGGCAGAGCCGATCTTCTCCATTCGAGGGTTGGTGTAGAAGTTATGGAATTACCCAGTGGCAAAGTCGTCTTCGAAAGCGATGGCAGTAGGCGCTCCACCCCAGCATCGACAGCCAAGGTGATCACAACCTCTTGTATTTACGATGCCCTTGGTCCTAATTATGTTTATCACACCAGGCTAGTAAGCAACGGTGTAATGAGTGGTACTGTTCTCAAAGGCGATTTGATTTTAGAGACAAGCCAAGATCCTAGCCTTAATCGCAGCGATCTAGTGACACTAGTTAGAGACGCTGGAATTACTTTAGTTGAAGGCAAAGTATTGGTTTCTTGCCCGCCCGAAGGGCACGACAACTATGCAGTCAGCTGGCTAGCCGAAGACTTCGGCCAAGACTGGATGCCAGTTTCATCTAATTTAGTTGTTGACCGCAATATCGCTTTCATTAGTGGTTTGCCGAAGCAGCTGCGCGTCGCCGATAGCAGAGGAAGCGGTCTAGCAATTCTAGAAACTCTCATACAATCGGGAATCGGCACGGCCTGGCTCTCTCTCGACACAGCCAATAATATAGTGACCATTAGTCGTGGTACCGCGTTTGGTAGCAACGGTAAGATAGATAGTTCGATCAAAAGAGATGGTCCCTATGTGGTAGCCAATCCCGATGCCTATAATACGGCTATTTTTCAATCTATATTGAACGATCAACACGTTAAGACTTCAATGCAGGCCACAATTTCTAAGGACAATCTGAAAGAGGGCTCGGCCGATTACCGTACTATTCTTGCCGATCACAGCTCAAAGCCTTTGTCGCAAATTATTCGGCTCTGCCTTCATGAGAGCGATAATTTGTACGCCCAACAATTGTTGCGCACCATAGCCTTGACAGATATCAACAAAGCCAAAGCTGGAAAGACAACAGGCAAGAGCAATCGAGTTGAATCAAGAACTCTAGAAGAGAGAGGTTTGCTCAAGGTTGGCGAATGGCTATCGTCGCTTGGAGTACCAGGACGGGAAGTGGTTTTGTTTGACGGCTGTGGTCTTTCACGCAAAGACTGCATCACTCCACATGCTCTCAATTTAGTCTTGAAACACATGGCGGCAGAGGCCGATAGCGCACCATATCTCGAGCTTCTCAGAGCAACGGGCGATGGCAGTAATTCCTATCGCTTCAAAACTGGTGCAATGGATACGGTACGAGCTATTAGCGGCATCTTGGTGAATAATTTCAATCAAACCGAAGCAGTAACCATAATGATTAATGGCCATACGCCATCAGTAAAAGAGCTGCGCATTGCCCTATCTGATTTAATTGAGCGGCTAAAGAGAGCACCTATAAGTCGCCCTGAAACCAGTACTAAAGCTAGTACCAAAGCAGCAACCAACGCGTCTATTGCTAGCGCCAGTGCATCAAAACCAGCAGTGCACGTGAAGAAGACGACAACTAATCACCGTAAACATTATCACTAAATTAGTGAACGTGATGACTTACCGAGTTGAGGTTGGCAGCTAAAATAGTATGTTTTTCTGGGCTTTCTTGCTCTTCGTAGACAGCCTTAATCCGTTTTTTCAAGGCTAGAAGAGTGCGGGGCAGTTCGCCTTTCACACCTTCTCTAACTATCCACTGTGGAACAAAGAAACCTGGGTCAATGTACATGCTATAGGTGAGTTCAGTTTTGGCACCACCATCAGCAGGA
>CALRJJ020000643.1:0-3539 GCA_943367505.1 Flavobacterium psychrophilum
GAATTTCTAAATCATCAGAGAACTTAGCTTCGGGGTTCTTGCTCGCCAGAGATGGTGATGGGGCGCTGACATGCATCATCATCGTGTCAGATGCACTGCGCCCCCGAAAAGGAACCTTACCGGTCAGGGTCTCGAACAGACTGCAGCCCAAGGAGTAGATATCAGAACGAGGATCAATCTTTTGCCCCATGGCTTGCTCGGGGCTCATATAGCTGGGGCTGCCACAGACAATACCCATAGCCGTGAGCTTCTGCGAATCGGGCTTAAGTTCTTCGGCAAACTTGACTATGCCAAAGTCGACAACCTTAACACTGGCACCGTGCACATCAGGCCGATCAAGAATCAATAGATTGGCAGGCTTAACATCGCGATGCAGAATGCCTTTGCGGTGGGCAAAGCTTAAGCCGGCACAGGCCTCAATGAACAATGGCAAGGCCATTTCGGGCGCCATTGGCCCAGAATATACAATCTTATCGAGCAGGTCTTCCCCCGCTAGCAAGTCCATCACATAAAACGGCAGTGAACCATCGTGCAAGCCGAAATTGTAGATAGCCACGATATTGGGATGGTTCAGCTTGGCAATAGCTTGCGCTTCATTTTGAAAGCGAATAACCGAGACGTCATCTTGTTTATCGTCAGTAAGAATCTTCAGTGCATATTCAGCCGGTAACGTAACATGTTTAACCCTGTAAACCATGCCCATGGCGCCGCGGCCAAGCAGCTCGATCACTTCGTAGCTGGCGCCGACAATAGTTCCTGGTGCGAAGACACCGGGCGTGGCAATACCAGCTGAAGCAGGTGCAGGCGCAGGTGCAGGAACATTGCCTTCGATTGCTTGCCCAGGAGAAGCATTAGCAGGAGAAGCATTAGCAGGAGAAGCATTAGCCGGCACCGCGGAACCAGCTTGAGGAAGCTGGTTGGGAACCTGGACTTGAGCGTCATGGGAGTCGGTTGATTCCATTTGGTGGATTTCCACTACAAAGCTAAACGTTCCAATACTGTTATAGGTGTTTTACCCAGTTTAAGGAGGTTATAGGCGAATAAATGTAACCGATATAGCTCAGACTAGCCCTAGTTGGCAGTAAACGAGCCTATTCGTCAACAGGGAAATTGACGGTATTGCCACCAGATCGAATCCCTAGCTGAAGAGCTTCTACAGTCAGAGCAATCAGTTGATCTGGCTTATCGATGCCCTCATCCAGGCTGGCACCACCCACAGTGACCGTAAGTAGAATTTGACTGGCCTTGTAATCGACTGTGAGATTTTCCAGGCGAGTACGAATTCGCTCAGCGGCAATCTCTGCTCCGCCCCTTGGTGTCTCAGGCAGTATCACGCCAAAACAATCATCGCGACAGCGGCCGGCAATATCAACATCACGGACACTACCAAGAAGGCCGCGCCCGGTGCCAAGTATTACTGCATTTTCGCCCTGTAGACCAAAATTTTCAACTACATTCGCCAGCTTATCAATGGTGACAAAGAGTAATGAAAGTGGCCGTTTATAGCGGCTGGCTCTTCGTACTTCGTAATTCAAACGCTTATAGAATGACCAAAAATTGAAGGAGTTAAGATCGAGCAGAGCCCTGCGCTCAACCTCTTCATCGGATAGAGAAGGATCTTCGATATACCTATCGGCAAATAGCTTTGATTGTTCAGCAGGAATTTCGAAGTCAGGTTGTTCCTTCATATTCCAGGGAAATTGATTGTTGCGCGCCCTTAGTTCAGCTAAGCGCTTCTGGAACAGTAGTTCCTGCTCTTCTCTTTCAGTCAGCCTCTTGCGCTTGTCAGACATCAGTTAACACTCTCAGGCTTGACTGGCTTGACTGACTTATCTGACATCTGGCTAGAAAAAGTTCCTTCTGTCTTTTCATCTTCCATATATTTCGAGACCATGTTCTGCTCAGTATCGTGCACTAGCGCTAAAACTGAGTCAATCTTGTTACCAAAGCGCTTCTCAGCAGCACGCCACCACAGTTCACTACCATCGAGCAATGACTCGTGCATCCAAGCGATTTGATACTTTTCTTTTTCGTTCTTGAATTTTTCGCCAGAACTAGAACCAAGCCAGTATTTGCGGGCGAAAGCGGCCCTGGTTTTGTAGGGCACATAAGTAGCCAAGTTATTACCGAGATCTTGATGGAAGGGCTCCAGAAAATCATGATATGCCAATGCGAATTGGGCCTTATCTTGAGCACTAAGGGTGCGATAAGGAGATTTAAAGACCCGTGCCTCACGCCCAGCTATCCAGCCATCTTCAAAGCCAGAATCGACCTTCTTGGCAATAGCCGCAACATCTTCAATAGTGACTCGGTCAGCATTGTTAGCGCTAGTATCGCCCGAAGCAATGGTTCCAGGTTGAAGGGCATTCTGCCGGCTCTGCCCCATATCAGGCTTAGCAGGAGACAAAGACAATGCTCCTGACTGCGGTTCTACCCTGCCTAGGTGCTGAGTCTGTGGACCACCACAGCATGTCAACAACAAGCTTGTACAGACACAAACAAATAGACAACCGATTATTGAGATTAACGAGGCACCGCGAACCGTGTTCATTTGGTAATGATAAACTACATTTCTGTTAGAAGTTATTCCTTCCCTCTGAGAGTTAATCGAAGGTACAAGCGCTATGGCATGCTATGACAGATATTGACAGCTCGAGCACCTATCGCCCCGGCCAGAGCGTAATGTGCAAAATAGAAAGCGCCGAACCAGGCGGATACAACGCCGTTGTAATCGGATCAGGCCTGCCCCCGTTGGCAGACCCGGCTGAAAACGACGTCGAAAACCATCATGTCCTCAAGGCATTTCTACCAAGTACAGAGCCACTTAAAATCGGCCAAACCGTGCCAGCAACTTTTGTTTGCATGCATAACAACCGAGCGCTGATGACCTTCGCCTTTATGCTTGGCACGACCGAGCGAATTCAGCTAAGTACAGACTCTGATCAAGATAATGCCTTTGCCATTTGGGTTGATTCGTATCCTAGCAGCCAGCGTCTGCGTCGCGCCATCGACTTAATTATGCCGGCTGTATCTGGCAAACTCTATCTTGAGTTGAATTGCTCAACTGCTGACTCATCAAAGCTACTTTCTGAACTGGAACTGGCGAATTTTACTGGCTGCGTCAAAGCCCGTTCAGAAGAGCAAAAATCACGTTCGGCTATGTTACTTTACGAAGGAAGAGTGGCAGGAGCCATTTATGGCCGCAAGGATGCTCAAGAAACCTTTGCCGTAGAAAAAGCTATCAACTTGATTAAAGGTGATATCGCTGGCGTCGACACATTTTTACAAGTCTACGAATTGCCTGCAGACGTAGTTCTCGCCATGTCTGCACTATTTCTTGGTTGCCCTCTGGCTAAAGATGACTCGAAGGCCATGCTTGACTATTTGGACACCACACTGGTGTCAATTGCTCTCACCGGTGAAACTGGTTGCTTGACCTACAGTGAAGATAGTAGCCCCGATATCTTAGTATTCATCAACAAAGGTCAACCTTTTGGTGGCTACAAGATTGCGGCACAAGAATATGTAGAAAGCGCCGA
>CALRJJ020000644.1:0-3537 GCA_943367505.1 Flavobacterium psychrophilum
TTCGTCGCAAATCACGAGTCGACTACGGCATCGAGGCCTTCTCGGTGGTGCGCTCTCTCAAAGCCATAGACCGAGCTGACGTTTGCGTCTTAGTGCTAGATGCCAGTATCGAAATTTCCGATCAGGATCAAAAAATTGCTGGCAAAATCGAAGAAGCGGGAAAAGCAGCAGTTATAGTCATCAACAAATGGGACCTGATCGAAGATCGCTCCTCGCGTTCTATGACTAATTTTACTGAAGAAGTAAAACGACAACTCCGCGCTCTTTCGTATGCAGAAGTAGTTTTCACTAGTGCCACAAGTAAGCTGCGCGTTCCCAAAATTCTCGAAGCTTCTGCTCGCGCATACGCCGAAGCACACAAACGCATCACCACCGGTTTAGTCAATCAAATCGTCAACGAGAGTGTTGCCCTTGTTCCACCACCAGCCTCTAAGCGTGGCAAACGACTAAAGGTCTATTACACCACTCAAGTTTCAGTAGCACCACCAACCTTCCTCCTCTTTGTCAGTGATGGCAAATTGATGTCGAAGAACTATGAAACCTACTTAGAGCGGAAGTTGCGCGAAGCCTTCGGCTTCCACGGAGCACCAATTAGAATATTCACGCGCGCCAAGAAAGAGTCGTGATCTATGTTAGCCCTGGTTCTGATTCTAGTCACGTATGTGGTGGGCTCAATTCCCACGGGATATTGGCTAGCTAAAGCCAAGGGCATAGACATTACCAAGCTAGGCTCTGGTTCTACCGGTGCCACTAATGTCTGGCGCTGTGTCGGTAAAAAAGAAGGCGTCTTAGTCATGGTCTTGGACGTACTCAAAGGCTATCTGCCAGTCTTTGCCGCCATCCAAATAGACAAAGGGCCACAAGCTCTAGAGTGGACTTATTTTGGCATGCCGCACTTGATACCAGTAGTAGTGGCAACAGTTGCCATCGTCGGCCATAGTAAATCTATTTTTCTCGGCTTCAAAGGCGGCAAAAGCGCTGCAACCGGCATGGGAACGATGATTGCTTTCTGCCCAATGCTAGGCATATACACCTTCGGTACTTTCTTAGCCATGGTCTTTAGCACTAGAATCGTGTCATTAGCATCTCTCACAGCAGCCTTTGTCAATGTCATATTTATGTGGTGGCTAAAGAACCCAGATGCCTACGTAATTTATGCTGTAATTGGCTGTCTTTACGTTTGGCTGCGCCATGTCTCTAATATCAAACGCTTGCTTGCCGGTACCGAACCTAGACTCGGGGACAAGCCGAAAGAATTGATGACGACTGAAAGTGTGAACATTGAAAAATAAACTGCTAGCTATTTCTTTTTTGCCTCTTTTGGCAACAGCCAACTTAACGGCTCAAGCCAATAGCCCCAAAGTGCCGGTAAAGCCCAAAACAACAGTTGTCACGGCAAAAGAAAAAAGCAAAGAAAAATCTTTTGTCAGCGACCAAAGACCGACCATATTGTCTAGCGATGAAGCCATTAACATCGCTGTCTACAAAGCTGCCAACCGTGGTGTAGTCAACATCGCGCCGGTAGCTTCAGCAGAAGACTACATTCTCAATCACACAGCTGAGGGTTGTGGCTCCGGTGTAATCATCTCGCGTGATGGCAGCATTCTTACCAATTATCATGTGGTGGAAGACTCAGAACACGTGCGCGTAACCCTCTGGGATGGCAGTAGCTATCACGGCGTAGTCGTTGGCGTGGACAAACAAACAGACTTGGCCGTGGTCAAAATCAAGCCTCCCGAAACTCTGAAGCTCACCATCATTCCTTTGGGAGATTCATCACAACTAGAAGTTGGTCGCCATGTTTTTGCTATTGGCAATCCTTTCGGCCTCGACCGCACCATGACCGTTGGCATCGTCTCATCACTGGGTCGAACCATTCCGGTAGCTAAAGGTCGTCTCATCAAAGGCATTATCCAGACCGATGCCGCCATCAACCCTGGTAACTCAGGGGGGCCGCTGCTGGACAGCCTTGGCCGCGTAGTGGGCATCACCACTGCTATCTACACAAATAATGGGCTGAGTTCAGGGGTCGGCTTTGCCATTCCTATCAATATTGCCAAGAACGTCATCCCCCAAATTTTGGACTACCACCGCGTCTTGCGCCCCGAGTTAGGGGTTGAAGTCACCCCGGCCGGTGAAGTTGGCCTGCGTGTTTTAAAAGTAGCCAAAGGCAGTCCGGCTGATAAAGCTGGGCTATCAGGGGCGAAGATAGTGCTTTACGACATCGGCGCTGGATTAGTCTTGCAAAAGCCAGATTTGACCGTCGCTGATATTATTTTGGAAGCTGATGGCGTGCAAACAAACACTGTAGACGGCCTGATGTCTTACATTGAGAGCAAGAAGCCAAACCAAGTGGTTACACTGACTGTGATCCGCAACGGACGTGCAGTGAAAATTCCAGTAAAATTAATTGGCGGTGTGTCAGACTAGGGCAACCAACATTTTGTAAGCGTAAGAAAGTTTGTTATCAGGGACCACAAGTACGGAGAGAAAGCAGAAAATTGTCAAGAATTCTAGTCATCGAAGATGACCTCTCAATCTCTGAATTAGTAAAAATAAATCTAGAATTACTTGGCCACCAGGTAATCACCGCACCAGACGGTATCAAGGGATTGGCGATGGCCACCCAGAATCGCCCAGACCTGATTGTGCTTGATGTGATGATGCCAGATCTCGACGGCTTCACCGTCTGTCAGCGCTTGCGTCAAAATCGCGAAACCAATCCGATTCCTGTTTTGATGCTCACTGCGTTATCAACAACCAAAGATAAAGTGGCCGGCTTCGATGCTGGTGCAGACGACTATCTGGCCAAGCCTTTCGATATTCCGGAACTTCAAGTTCGTGTTCGCGCCCTACTGCGCCGAGCAGGCACGCTACCGCACTCTTCATCACTGCCTGAAATTCTCACCGCCGGTGAGATCACTCTCATTCCCGAGAACTTACAAGCCAAAGTTGGTTCGCGTATAGAGAAGCTCACCCCAACTGAGTTTGAAATTTTGCACTGCTTAATGCAGCACCACGGACAAACGGTCTCAACTGGCAAATTGCTAGAAGAAGTCTGGGGCTATTCACCTGACGATGACGTAGACACAATACGCGTACACATTCGCCACTTGAGAACTCGCCTAGAAAAAGGCGAGCGCAAGTATATAAAAACTGTATACGGTGGTGGGTATCAGCTGGTGGCTGAAGGCTTTACCAAAGACAAGAATGGTGAGTAGTTTCTCACTTTTCTCGTTTATGAGATAAATAGCCCCCCGAGCAGTCAAGCGCTAGCGATCGCCTACCAGACTGCGATTACAGATTTTGCAACTGTCATACTATAAAGCTTTTAGGTTAAGAGAACGGGCAGTCGCTAGACATACTGGAAACCTAACCTTTATCATATACTGCGAGCCATTGATAACGTCATCAATGGTCGTCATAATGGCGCTTTCGAGAATTCTTTCTAGAATCATTACAGCAAGCGCATTATAGTGAAGCCTTCTAGGCAACACAATTGAGCAAGGAGAACCTAGCTTGTTATTCAACAGTCTG
>CALRJJ020000645.1:0-3535 GCA_943367505.1 Flavobacterium psychrophilum
ATTTCAGCATCACCTAAAGGCAATTCGTTTATTGACTTAGGCATGGTCTTGAAGGCCGGCAAAGCATGAACACTCTTGATTGCTTCACCAAGGGTGGTGCTGCTGTCTAAGCCTGACTCTAAAGTAACCTGCCTTTGACGATCAAAGCGGTCGATTTGAAAAGGTCCGCTGCCAAACTTCACTGAGGCCACACTGCTTAGCGGCACCAAACGGCCGCCATTGGCTGAAACTTTCATATCTTCAATAATACGCAGGTCATTGCGATATTGTGGGTCCAACTCCACTCTAATATTGACCTGGCGATCGTCAAGATTGAACTTGGCTAAATTGGCCTCACTATCGCCGAGGGTACCAATCAAAGCTGTCCGCGCAATCGACTGCACTGAAACCCCTTGCCTGGCGGCCTTATCAAAGTCAGGGGTGACGAGAATTTCAGGACGCAAGATGCCAGCAGACGAGCTAACATCGTACAAGCCTTTGACCGAACGCATTTGGTCTTTGATCTCTTCGGCCACACGATCTAATTGTGCCGCATCAGATGAAGTCAGAACCATACGCATGGGCTTGCCGCCCATACCGCCAGAGCGAGAGAAGCTCAAGCGAGCGCCAGCAACACTATCGAGCTCGGCCCTAACTGATTCTTCAAACTGTTGCTGAGTTATTGAGCGCTCTGCACGGGGCTTCAATGAAATATAGATAGTAGCCTTAGTGACATCACCCTGATTGCCACCAGACGTGCGCTTAGCCGAAGTGGGAGTACCAATGAAAGCCACCACATTGACTGCTTCTTTGTGCTTAGCAATGATATCGGTGCATTTTTCCGAAACGGCCTTTGTATCTTCCAGGTCAGAGCCCGGTGGCATCTCCACATTGAGCAAAACTTCGCCCCGGTCAACGTTGGCCATCAGTGATGTAGGCATTGATTTGAACAAAACAATAGAAGCGGCGAACAGCAAACAAGCACAAATAACAGTAATAAGTCTGTGCTTCATGGCCAAACCAAGCACCGGGGCATAGACCTTCATAAACTTCTGATTGACGGCTTGCTCTTCTTCTTGCCCACCAACACTACGCATGCCGTAAGCGGCAATCATAGGCGTAATCATGCGGGCCACGAGAAGCGAAAAGAGCACCGCGACCGTAACTGTCAGACCAAACTGCTTAAAGAATTGCCCGGGAATTCCGCCCATACTAGCCACGGGTACAAAGACCACAACAATAGTCAAGGTAGTGGCAATCACAGCCAAGCCAATTTCTTCAGCGGCCTCAATAGAAGCCTGATAGGCTGGTTTACCCATGCGTATGTGACGAACGATATTCTCAATTTCAACAATGGCATCATCCACCAAAATGCCTATTACTAAAGCCAAGCCAAGCAACGACATGCTGTTTAGAGTAAAGCCAGCCCACTGCATCACAGCAAAGGTAGGAATTACAGATAAAGGAATAGCAATGGCAGTGATTGCTGTGGCTCGCCAATCTTTTAAGAAAACCCAAACCACAAAAACGGCCAGCAGAGCGCCAAGAATCAATGATTCGAGAGAAGCATCATAAGACTCTTTGATATAGCGGCCATTGCTGCGCAGCTTAACAATCTTCAGTGAACCAGGCAGATTTTCTGCCAGCTCTTTAATTTTGGCATCGACGCCTTTCTCGACATCGACTAAATTAGAGCCCGTGCTGCGCACCACTGAAAATGCCACCACCGGCTGATTATTCAAAAGAGCCATCTGTCGCACTTCGGAAGTGCTATCTTCAACTTTACCTAAAGTGTCTAAGCGGGCGCGCTTACCACTGGGCAAGACAATATCGGTCTTTGCCAACTGCGGCACGGTCAGAGCACTACCAAGAAGGCGAATAGACTGTTCGCCCTCACCCACCTGACCGCGACCACCAGGCAAGTTGATATTTAGTTGGCGAATCTGACTGCTGACCATATCAGCGGTGATGCCGAGCGCCTCAAGGCGAGTGGGGTCGAGATTGACACGAATCTCCCGATCAACTCCCCCTGCTCTCTGAATCTGGCCAACCCCAGGAACGGACAATAAAGCACGAGCAACGTCATTATCGACCACCCAAGATAACTCTGCTGGGGGCAATACTTTCGAATCAATTGTATAAGTGACAAACGGTCCGCCGACAAAATCGAGACGCTGAATAATCGGCTCTTCAATACCCTGGGGCATATCCTGGCGAATCTTGGAAATAGCATCGCGCACATCATTGACGGCTCTATCAGTATTTGTGCCAAGATTGAATTCAATTGAAGTAGACGAGGCACCATCAGTAACACTAGAGGCAATATGCTTGATATTGCCAATTCCAGCAATGGCGTCTTCAATTTTTCTGGTTACCTGGGTCTCAAGTTCAGCTGGCGCAGCGCCAAGCTGGCTAACCGCCACAGTGACTACGGGCACATCGATATTAGGGCTTTCATCAATACCAAGCTTGATAAAAGAAGTAATACCCATCAAACTCAAAACTAGAAATAGCACCACTACCGGTACTGGATTTTTAATCGACCAGGTAGAGAGATTGAAGTTCATGGCAGTCTACTTAGCCTT
Organism: Flavobacterium psychrophilum; assembly: GCA_943367505.1. Taxonomy (GTDB): domain Bacteria; phylum Cyanobacteriota; class Vampirovibrionia; order Obscuribacterales; family Obscuribacteraceae. Next base: position 2,565 of record CALRJJ020000645.1, read on the forward strand.
AAGGACGTTAACAACGTCACCATCTTTGATAAAACCAGCGCCTTTAGCGACCACTTGATCGCCAGCCTTCAAACCACTCAAGACCTCGATATAATCACCGTCTCGGCCACCCACTTCGATAAAATGCATCTGCACTTTCTTGCCGCTGCTATCGAGGGTATAGGCAATAGCGCGGTTGTCTTTATAAACCACAGAAGAAGAGCCTACTGAATTGACCTTGGTCTTGCCTAGACCAATTTCACCTTTGACGAAATTACCCGGCCGCAACTGAGTATTGAGAGGCAGATCAATACGCACCATCCCCAGCCGAGTATCTTGATCAATCATCGGACTAATTTCACGTACATGGGCATCGATGTTACCAATACGCACAACCTGACCAGGCTTGACTAAACCAATATCAGCTTCAGGAAGATTAGCCCGAAGCTCAAGGCGACCATCGCGAACCAGGTCAAACATTACTTTGCTAGTGCTAGAAATGTCGCCAATGTGCACGCTGCGCTTTAGCACAAGGCCGTCACAAGGTGCCTCAATAGCAGTTTGAGCTAATTGTGAATTGAGCTCAGAGATATTGGCCGAAATCTCAGCCAACTGCGACTTGGAAATTTCAATATCTTCGCGGCGGCCACCCGATACACCCATGGTCAAACGATCATTAGCCTGCTGCGCGGCAAACTTAATCGCCTTCACTTTTTGCTCGCAGTTATGTACTTCAGCCAGAAAAACTTTGGCCTGAGTATTGCGGTTATCAGCGTCTTCAGCGCTGACCGCCCCCTGGCTGACCAGCCAGGTATAACGCTTAGCATTCTCAGCAGCTTCTGAATAATTGGCTTGGGCTCTAGCTAAATTAGCTTCTTCTTGGGCAATATTGGCCTGGGCTTGATGATAGGCATAACGCAGAGAAGTGAGGTCTTCGGCTCGATAGGGCTGTATGGCCTTCACTAATGAAGCTTCTGCACCAAGCAAATTAG
>CALRJJ020000646.1:0-3530 GCA_943367505.1 Flavobacterium psychrophilum
TTAGGGTCTCAGCATTTCTTTTAATTGTAGATTTCATGAATATTTCCTCAAATGAATGAACGAATGAAGCCAGAGGCAGTCACTTAGTGTGCCTCTGGCGAGGTTGAAAATTAACTGCCGATGCAGCACAGCTTGTTGCTTATTGGGTCAATGTAGAAACTGCCAGAACTAAGCTGCTGACAGCGATTACTAAACACGGCACCATCTACTACAAAAACATTTCGGCGAATCATACGCCAGAAATGGTGCATCAAGTGAAAACCCAACACTGTTCGAGTGCTGGCTTCTTGCCGAATCTCCGAATTGAGATCATTCCAATCGCTACCCAGTCGGGTTTTGAGAAAACGTCTCAACGGTGCGAGATGGTCGTTGAACTCTTTGCGACGGTCTTCTCTGCCAACTAAGCGCTGGGCCTTGTAGCGACGATGAAAATGCCAGTGCACTTTCATTGATTCACGCTGCGGAAGGGTCTCCCAGTCGCACTGCAGCTTCCTTCGCTCACCTTTGCAAATACGAAAATCATGATTCAAACGCGGTCGATCCAAAACAACAAATTTCATATCTTCACGCATACAAATACCTCGAAAAAGTAGCTTTCATTGGTGTTATTGTGCCTGCACTAGAATTGAACAGGCTAATCTTCGCAAAAGCCTGCATTCTCTAGCGCGACTCTTGCTTCCTTCGGTGACAATTGCTCGATTTCGATATGAAGCAAAACGCTCATCATATACTTGTCGTATTCACTATCACCAAACTCGATCTCAGCACCGTCATTACCAGAATCAATAAACTTGATACCGGCATCGGCAAGCTGTTTGCGAAGAAGATCAGCTAAAGCGACAGCACTCTGAATGCTTCTCAAGTAAGCTCCAGATGCTATCAGTACAGTGGCTTTAGCACCCTTTTGACCCTCTGGGCTGCTCTTAGCCAACCTGTAATAAAATCGTGCCCGTGGAAACATTGAATCAGGCACAGTCGAGCTAGGTGCAACGTTGACTTCATTGATGGCATCGACCTCGGCGGCAGTAGTCACCTCAGGTAAGCAAGGCACATCAATAGTCATCCCCTTGGGCTCATCACTGCTTGGGCCGGCAGCAACAGCATCAATGGCTTTGAACCAGTTGGCAGCAGCTCGCTTGGCGCGGCCATGCTTGCGAGACAGTACCACGCCAAAAACAGTGGCCACAACTGCCGCAATCAGCCCTACCAACTTGACAGTGATCGTGAGCTCAAAAAAGCCTGCATATAAACCAATATATCCACTAAACCACAGTCCCAAAAATGCACTAGCCGCACAAGTAATAAAATCATCATCGGAGACAGGACTAGCACCATTATCAGTATTAGCATAGTCTTTGCGGTGATTTATATAGGCCATAACAAAGCCAAGAACACCGGCGCCAAATGCAGCCAGCAGACAAAGATATAATGTGTTCATAAATAACTCCAAAAATTTAGACTGTCAGCTCAATCTTGCCAACAGTGTATTTAAAAAACCGTGATGGGCAGGACGAAACGCCCACCGCGATGCTTGCTGCAAATTGCTTCAAAGAGCCGCGGGCTCTACAAAGTCAATGAGAAGGCGAAATATGAGTGTCCCTGAAATTGGCGCAAGTCAGCAGCGCAACTAAATCCACACTTCTCGTAAAACGGCCGCACACCGTACTGACAGAATGATCCAACTGTAAGAGCGCGCAGTTTGAGAGTACGACAAAGAAGCACCGCATGCTCAACAAGCTGACGACCGATGCCCTGCCCATGCAGATTTGCACAGATAGCCATAGCCTCGATTTCGCCAACACCAGACTGAGAATTGGTGTGCAAGCAAAGCGCGCCAGCTATACCGCTTTCGTCACGAATGACATAGTAGTGACCAGCCCGTATCTCTTGCTCAATCCACTCCGGGGTATCCCAGGGAAAGAAGGGCATGTCGAGATGAAACTGCCGATTCAAAACTGCTATCTGATTGACATCAGACAGACCTGCTGTAGTTATCATAATTGCCTCCAAATAATAGTCTAGAGTGTCAATGCGACCACCCCCTTGTACTCGTCAAATCGATCGTCGTAGAGCATAAATTCAAGAAGCGAAGGAACTACCGAGTACGATAGTCCTGGCGAAGCAGCAAGTGGTAGCACTTGTCCACCGTAATGCTCTATTTGCAATCGTCGTTCCATATCGCTTCGAGGGTAGAGACGCGGGGCTTGATCTAGCAACGCATCCAAACTCATTCCTTTGAGGTCATAGAGCAAATCAAAATCGTTGGGACAGCCCTTTTTGCTAACAAAGCTCCCACCAATAAATACTTGCCTACAGCCCTTAAATTTCAAGTCACTAAGCGCTCGGCGCATTCCTTCGAGCAACCACAAACGCTGCTGAGAGTGTCCGTAGATACTCTCCAGTGACGGCATTGAGAGGCGATGAAGCCCCGGTTTCAGTCTTCCGCTACAATCAAAGGCGGCATTGCTGGTTTGAGATGATAAATCATCAACCACTGCAGCCATGTCAACGCGAAGCTGCGAGTATATAACTCGAAGCTGTTCTAGTCGACGATTTGACAGGTTCTCAAAGTTAGCAGAAGACACCTTTAATCCAAGGAAACGCCTCAAGCGATTAATCGACGTAGCCATTTGACAAAAGTACGAACTTGACGGACAGGCTCACAAATAATTTCGCTATCAGTAACGCGCACATTTTTGCTAACCAGATATGAGGCCAGGCGTGGCTCCCAACAGAGCAAGCGGAAGTTCGTCTTGGGTTTTAAGGCATAGAGAGCAATATAGGTGGTTGCGAAATAACCTACATGAATTGCCGATTCAAGCAGGATTGGCTGGTGTGTTGGCTCAAAATCAAGGACATCCCGCTGCTCACCTACCCCATGAACCAGGAGAAAAACAGTGTCTTTCTCCGCGCTCACAACGTCTTGATCAAACACAACATCGAGCAGGCGGATATCACAAGCGACTCTTTCGTAAACGCCGTTGATATCAGTTACAGCAAACAGATCTGCTAGGGTTGCAAAAGGTCGAGATTGAGCCAGACCAGGGACATAATCTGCTGCCCCAGTGCCGCTAACAACAATACCTTGCTCAATAACGCCGTTTTTCAATGAATATAGTCTTGGTTTCATAATAGTTCTCTTTCAATGTGAATGACAGTTACACCGTTGGCGTGATCAAGCGCCAACGGTGAACGGTTGAACATCAAAACTAGGCGGCCTTAATACCTAGTTTAGGAAAACGAGTACGCGCCATGAGAATGGCTTGAGGAAGAGCCTCAACCTCCATGGTGTATGTGTAAGGCGACTCGTGGTGCATCTTCGTATCTTTAATGCGAACACCCAGCAGAGTAACTAATTCGCTAACTATCTCTTGCGAATCCCGCACCAAAGTCATGAAGCTTTTGTCTTGCTTCACTTCTAGTGTGTAGCTACGGGCCAACTCAGGATAAAGTTCCACGTGCGACTTAATCAAAGACATGGCAGAAAGCAGAGTCAAGTTGTGCAGGTCAGTAAAGGCCGCGGGCGTTTT
>CALRJJ020000647.1:0-3527 GCA_943367505.1 Flavobacterium psychrophilum
AATGTCGCCGGGCAGACCAATAACTCGCTTAATGAAAGCCGGGTCGTTAGGGAAAAAGGGCAAGCCTGTTAAACGCCCGAGCCAGTGCAAGGGATCATTGGATAGCTCTTCACCGCCCATTTCAATGGCCGGGGGATAAAAGACAAGAATGTCACCCCGTTGAATCGGTTTGCCCAGGTGACCTGAAATCTTTTCGACAATCAGGCGGTCGTTGATTTGCAGGGTCGGTTCCATCGAACTTGATGGAATGTAGCGCGCTTCGGCAATGCCCCAGCGAATACCGATGAGTAAAATCAAGGTAACGACAATTAATTCAATGGCTTCTTTGAGGAAACCCTGAAAAAATCCTTTGGGAGAATTGTCGGGAGATGAATTCTCGGTTTGTTGGGGTGCTGAAGTGGTCACAGGCAAATTATCTAGTCCTAAATAAAGAAGTGATTATACAGTCAAAACCTTTTTTTTGACGGCCTTGGCCGCTAAGGTCGCTGCTAGCACTTCGGCAAAGTGATCAAGCTCTGCCACTGGGTTCATCTCTGTAACTGCAACAAGTATGCATGAGCCCAATTCTGGATAGGCTGTTGATAGGTCTATGCCACCTAGAATTCCTTTGCCTTTCAATTCATCAAGCACTTCTTCAACTTTGACACCTTGAGGTAGAGTCAGAGCAAATTCATTGAAGAATGGTTGGTCGAAGGTGAGCTTGACACCGTCGATGGCCGTGAGCTTATCGGCCAAATAGTGTGCTCTCTGCAAGCTGATATCAGCCAACTCACGTAGCCCTTGTGGCCCCATGCAAGTCAGGTATACCAGCATGGCTAAGGCATTCAAGGCTTGGTTTGTGCAAATATTAGAGGTGGCTTTAGCTCTTCTGATATGTTGCTCGCGAGTTTGCAAAGTGAGCGTGAAGGCTCTTTGGCCTCTATTGTCTACAGTCATACCTGCCAGTCTGCCAGGTAATTGGCGAATGAATTCTTTGCGACAAGCCATGTAGCCGGCTGATGGGCCACCAAAGCTAAGGAAGTTGCCGCAGCTTTGCGCGTCACCAACGACGATATCGGCGCCAAGATCTCCGGGTGCCTTCAATAGACCAAGGCTAATGGGATCGCTGATTACAACTAGCAAGGCACCGTGTTTGTGCACGGCTGCAGCAATTGTTTCAAGCTCTTCAATACAGCCAAAGTAGTTGGGGTATTGCACGACAAAGCAGGCCACATCACTGTCTAGAACGTTTTCTAAATTAGAAGTGCCATTGTCGTTTTTGGCGATGACAGTTTCGATACCAAATGCCTTAGCGTAGGTCTCAGTCACCATGCGGTGCTCGGGGTTAACCCCAGCAGCCAAGACAACTTTCTTGCGCGCGGTAGTGGCTAGACGAACTGCCATCATGGCGGCTTCAGCTGTAGCGGTCGGGCCGTCATACATCGAGGCGTTAGCGACGTCCATACCCGTAATCAGGCAAACAGCTGTTTGGAATTCGTATATAGCCTGGAGGCTGCCTTGTGATACTTCTGGCTGGTAGGGCGTGTAGGCTGTGGCAAATTCTGAACGAGAGATTATGGCTGGTACCACTGCTGGTACAAATCTTCTATACGATCCACCGCCGAGAAAAGAAGCTTGTTGGCTGGCTGGTTTGTTCTTCGCAGCAAGCTTTTGCATATAGGCCGAAAGCTCAAGCTCAGACAGGCCCTCTTGGATATCTAGCGGCTTAGCGCGCACTGATGCGGGGATGTGGCTGATCAATTCCTCAAAGGTCTTCACTCCGATTTCTTTGAGCATTGCTGCTCTTTCGGCCTCGGTGTTAGGCAAATAGGGGAAATGCAGTTCTTTATCGTCGATGTTGTTGTTGATCGTCATTTTCTCTGTCTTTGTAAAGGTTAAAAACTAGAATTGCCAGATGCTAATTAAGTATGATGCCACATCTATAAGTGTAGCCATTTAGTCGAAAGCGATGATAAAAAATACTTCGAAAAACAGAGTAAAAGCCAAAGCAGGTAGTTGGTGAAAATTGTTGTTGGTCTTGGAAATCCGGGCGCACGCTATGAAATGACCAGGCACAATGTCGGATTTCGCTTAGTGGAAAAGTTGGCGGCACAATTGGGCGCTGACTTTCGCAATAGTGGCTCGCTGCAATGCGATTGGGCCAGGGTGAAAGTAGGCAACGCCGATGTCGTGCTTGTCAAGCCGCTTACATATATGAACTTATCGGGCCAGTCAGTGCAAAAGGTTTTGCACTGGTACAAGGTTGATCTAAAGGCTCAGCCAGGTGATTTGATCGTCGCCCATGATGACGTTTCGCTTAACTTAGGGCGTTTGCGTTTTCAGAAAGCTGGAGGCGCTGGCGGTCAGCATGGTGTTGAATCTATTATTGAATGTCTTTCTGGCAATAAGCAGTTCGATCGCCTCAAGCTTGGAGTAGGACCAGATCCTGGTGGTGCTACTCGGGGTGATTATGTGCTCAGTAACTTTCCGCCAGAGCAGCAAAAAATAGTTGACGAGATTTTGCTGCATGGATGTGAAGGAATTAAGCATTGGCTAAAGACTGATATTGACAAATCTGCCAACCGATTTAACGCTCTTGACCTCTGTCCTGTTGAGCCCAAAATCGACGAGCTAAAATGAATTTCTGCTAAAGCGGCATATGCTCAGTGGTTTGGTTAATTATCCCTTCGCTAGTACTAAGCGTCACTATGGATAGCTTTGGCCTGTATGGGCGTTACGCTTTGTATCTAAAGAAGATGATTTTGGCGGGAGTCTATAACAACACTGAAATAATTCTTGAATGAAAAATCATGCTTCTGAGAGGTGATTAGGGCGATGTCAGTAGCCTAGAATCACTCATGAGTCAAGGCAAGGAGCCTTTGAAGGGGTACCGTTAAGTGAACAGTTTGGCACAAACAAGTTTGCTGGATAGATTTATAAGCGCCAAGAAGGGCAGCGCCAGCCGCAATTTCTTTCTATCAGCACTTTGGTGGTCGCTATGGGGTATGGGAGCTGGCATGCTGGCTGGCACCGAATTCTCACTGCCCGACCTGATTAGAGGCGTTCCGCAGTTGGCTATGCCGCACCTTAGAATGTGGCACGTCAACGCCGTCGCTATTGGCTGGTTGTCGATGGGCTATGTGGCATCTATGTTCCACATGATTCCCACGCTCTGTAAGTGTGATTTGTACAGCGAGCGGCTTGGCAATTTCACTATGTGGGCCTGGAATATCCTCATGATTGGGGCGTTCTGCACACTACTAAATGGCAACACTGAAGGTCGAGAATATGCCGAATTAGGCGCCATTCTCGACGTTATTGTTGTTATCGGTCTGGTCGCTGTAGCGTTCAACTTATATATGACGATCGTCAACCGTAAAGTGAAAAAGCTCTACGTTTCGCTCTGGTATTTCCTCGGCTCGTTGTTCTGGTTCCCGCTGGTATACGTAATCGGCCAACGGACTTTCGTCGCTCTACCTGGTTTGAACGACGCCATCATTGGCTGGTTCTACGGCCACAACATTCTCGGCATGTGGTTCACCACTGTC
>CALRJJ020000648.1:0-3523 GCA_943367505.1 Flavobacterium psychrophilum
CTTCTAGTAGTAGCTCCTCTAGCGCAAGCAGCAAGCCAAGCTCAAACAACGACGACGTGGTAGATGCTGAAGTTGTCTAATTAAGGCATTCTCAAGGCAACACCTAAAGAAAAATGCACGAAGTAAATGGTGGCTCAAATAGATATTTGAGTCACCATTTCTAAAAGGAGAGAAAATGGAAAAGGCTACTTTCGGAGCAGGTTGTTTCTGGGGCGTAGAAGAAAAATTCCGCCAAACTAAAGGTGTGGTAGAAACGAAAGTTGGTTACAGTGGCGGCCACACCGAAAACCCCACATATGAGCAAGTCTGTGGCAAGCAAACAGGTCATGCCGAAGTGGTCGAAGTAACCTTCGACCCAGCAGTAATTAGCTACGAGCAGCTCCTCAAAATATTCTTTGAGATGCACGACCCAACCACACTCAATCGCCAGGGCCCAGATCACGGCAGCCAATACCGTTCAGCTATATATTTCCATTCCGCCGAGCAAGAGCAGCAAGCCAAAGAAATGATTGCCGCGCTGACCACAGCTAAGGCCTTCAGAGACCCAATCGTCACCGAAGTAACAGCAGCAAAGCCATTTTATGACGCCGAAGAGTATCACCAGAAGTATCTAGCCAAGCGCGGCATTAACGTCTGTCACTAGTATTTATTCTCTGAAAAGTGGTAGGGCTTTGTCTGCGCCCCACTCCATTATGGAGCCATCGTAGACCGGAAGCACGCGGCCAGTGTATGCCTCTAATAGAAGAGCATATGTAGATGCGCGTACCCCGACCTCGCAGTAGGTGATTAGATTGGGGTCGCAAAGCACCCGCGAGTCGAGCAAGGCCAGAAATTTGTCGCGGCTGGCAAACATCCCTGACTCTTCAAAAAGACTCTCATAACAGAGCTGAACAGCCTCTGGTAGGTGACCTGTGCGTGGTTGATAATCGAAGGAATCACCTTGAAATTCGCTCAAGCTGCGAGTATCGACGGAAGTAGGCATAATGCCGCGGCCGCACATACGCGCCAGGGCTTCGGTACTGACGCGTCTGCGACGATCTAAGCGCAAGGTAAAGCTGCCTCGCTCCGCCCTGCTCTCCAGTCGGTCAGAGCCGCCGCCAGCATCAAGCCAGGCCCTCCAACCACCATCTAACAAAAAGACGTTTTCTACCCCTAAATAAAGCAGCATCCAGGCAATTCGCCCCTCGCGGCCTTTGGAGGCAAGCGAATCGGCATAAACCACCACCGGTCGATGATTAGAGAGTCCAAGCTGAGCCAATCGGCCAGCAAACTCCTCCAGCCTAAAATTATCTAGCGCGCCCCAATAGCCGGGCTCCCAGAGGTCAAGGCTAAGCCCTGTAGCTTTGAGATTTGGTTTAGCGTTCCAATCTTCCCAGCCCAAACGCAGGGCTGAGGGGATATGTCCAGCTTCATATTCAGGCTCAGGACGCGAGTCGACCACAAGAGGCGGCATCTGCCCGGGGATTTCACCGGCCAGTAGCAGTTGCAATTTGCGCGCTGAAATAAGTGCTATAGCCAATTAGTCGAACTCGCTTCAAGGAGGCTGTCTCGGTGCATACTGATACAAGGTAATGTTAAAGGCAATGGTGGGTTCACGCAGGAGTATGTGAAAAATTGACTTGTTGCGATTTAGCCTGGCACATATCTTTTACAGGTGACCTAAATCTGACAGTTTTAACGAACTCTACTCTACACATAAGCTGAATTAGAAAGAAAGTCTATGAAACTAAACGACGAAGACAGAGCGAAAGTAGCGAAATCTCATAGTGCTTATATCCACGGCAAGGCACAACCAGTATTCAACTACGACTTAAGAGACATTGCCGCTGAGCTTAAGCTGTTACCTATGATGAATGATATGGGTGGTTGTTTTGCTATGAGCCTGGACGGAGAAATAGTTTCATTTACGTGGGAACAGCCGACAGTCTTACGAACTGAGACTGAGCCGAGCATAATACGAACAGTGCTATTTCAGGGAAGTAAGAAACATCCTGCCTTAGCATCGTTGGTGCCACAGCGACCGGCAGCAGCCATTGATTGTCCAAGCTGTTCGGGAAGCGGTACTTGTGTACCGGCAACACCTGATGTATTCGATGCTTTCGTATGCGTTTGCGGCGGCCTTGGATGGGTCTAGTATTCCAGCAGCTAAATAGGAAAGACCAATAAAGCGATCATTATTGTGCACCGCTAGCTCCTAATCTAGTTAGATAAGAAGGCACAGATGCGAATCCTTCAACGTTTAATCTTTTTATTTTGAATTTTTCGATTTTTCTTTGAACTTTTTAGAGCTTGCTGACGTTTAACAGTAAGTAAGAGGCAATTGCTGAAAAGCAAATTTGAAATTGCCTATCACTAATAAAACAATTTGAACAAGGAACCAGAGCAATGAAAAAATCAATTGCCTTCAGCACACTGTGCCTATCTTTAGTTACTGCCCTTATGCCAGCACTCGCTCAAGGCAGTGATACTAAAGGTGAAATAAAGACCGAAGTGAAGAGCGAGAAATCATGCAAAGCCGGAGGACACAAGGGTGGCGGCCACAAAAAAGGTGCCAGACTTGAAGCTCTCAATCTTACAGAAGCACAAAAAGCTAAAATGACTGAGCTAAAAAATAGTCTCAAAGCTTCCATTTCACCTAAGCGCGAAGAACTAAAGACACACCGCAAAGCTCTTGGCGAACTGCTCTCCAGCGACAAAATCGACAAAGCTGCTGTACAATCAGAACAGGATAAAATCAATGCTCTATCAAATGACTTAGCTAATTCAATGCTTGCTTTCCGCATCGACTTTAACGAGAACCTCACTGCCGACCAACGCAAGCAAATGAAAGAGATGAGAGCTAGCTGGGGCGAAAAAAGGCATGGCCACCGCCGCAACAGCTAAGGGCAAATAAAAACCAAATCAAAGGAAGCCAGAAGAAGCGTCAGTTTTTGCTGACGCTTCTTCGCAATAATCTAGAGACAATAAATGCCCCGCTGGCGAGGCGTGGCATTTATCTGGAGTCTCTACAGCTGCGATTATCGAGGTTGCCAAGATTAAAATACATAGGGAAAAGGATACTAATTCTCGCAGGTCTCAAGGATTTCGAAGATCTAGAAGATCTCAATACAGCGAGGCCGCTATAATCTAGAAGTGCAGCGCCCCTGAAGATTCAAAAGTTCAACTAATAAAACGCACTTGAAAAAACGAAAGCTATCCAAATTACTACTTCCCCTTATTTCACTTGCATTTGGCTCACTGAACTGCTTGAGCCAACCGGCCTACGGTCAAGTATTGCAGGGAGGCATTGAAGAGCGCGTTTCTCCTCTGCAAGACAAATTTCGCATTGGTTCCATATTTTCTGAAGACTTGCTACCAGGCAATCACAAAATCAAAGAATGGTACAGATTGCCAGTCTGGTTAACCGGCGGCTTTGAATCCAAAACACTGAAGCTAACGACCCTGTTGGGTGCCATCGAAAGTAAAAACGAAACCAGCTGCATACGTGGTCTGCAAGCAGACAAGACAGGTACGGTCTGGGACG
>CALRJJ020000649.1:0-3519 GCA_943367505.1 Flavobacterium psychrophilum
TCCAAACTTGGGACGGGTCTGTGTGTTTCTCTGCGCTCATTTCCCTGTTGATCTCCTAGATATCAAAAAAACTTTCTCTCAGTATAAGCACTTGGCTGCCTCACTTCCAGACTAGTTTTGTTACAACGGCCGCGCCAACCAAGCCAAGACTTTATCTTTATCGAAAGGCCTGTCAGATGGCTGCATTGCCTGCAGCAAGACAATTTCATCGCCCTCGATAGTACAAGCGATTAAACCCTCATAAGTATCACCGGCTTGATCTTTTAGGGGGCCTTGCACATAAGTAATAGTCTTACCGTTGATTTCTGTTTTGCCTTTGCTAGTAATAGATTGAAACTTGGCCCAGTTCGTCGGCGTCCAGATGCCAATATCGTAAGCTCGATCAAGCTCTTGCACGGCGTCTAAATCTTCACCCTGATAACGCCAAAAAGAAACCTGGGTCTTATCTTTGGGGTTTTCCAGAAAAATCACGGCTTTAGCGAGCTTAGCCGCCATAACGTGATTGAAACCAGGCACAGGTACAGGGTCAGCCAAACCAGTGATGAAAGTGGCAGTTTCGCGCATATATTTTGGGTCAATGGCTTGCAAGAAGAAATTGCGCATCGCAACAATGCCAGAAGCAATGCCAACGGCGGCCGCCGCAATTACCAGAGCCGAAGCAATTGCCAAAAGCCGGATTGGTCCGCTAATTTTTAGTTTAGGCGGCCCGGCCATTGGCAATTCAGGTGCGGGCACAGGTATAGGCTCAGGTGCGGGGCTTTCCATCTTCAGTTAGCTCATAGCTACGTTGTAGGCGCGCAAAGTATTGCTCAGCAACATGGCGACGGTCATAGGGCCGACACCGCCTGGAACTGGAGTAATCAAGCTGGCCTTCTCAAAGGCTTGGTCATAGGCGACGTCGCCCACCAAGCGGCCTTTGCCGTCGGCGGTTGCCACGCGATTGATACCAACATCAATAACTACAGCACCAGGCTTGACCCAATCGCCCTTAACCATCTCGGCCTGACCGCAAGCGGCCACTAAGATATCGGCCTGGCGACAGACTTCTGGCAAATTGGCGGTCTTGCTGTGACAAATGGTCACTGTGGCATCCTTTTGCAAAAGCATCATGGCCAGAGGCTTTCCAACCAAATGAGAACGACCAACGACAACGGCCTGCTTACCTTTTAAACTAACCTTATGCTGCTCTAGTAGGCGCATTACACCAAGTGGGGTGCAAGGGAAAAGACCTTTGGCGCCTTGCATAAGAAGGCCAGCATTGACTGCCGTTAAGCCATCAACGTCTTTAGCTGGGTCAATCAAAGCCAGAATTGTGGCGGATGAAATGTGCTCCGGCAGGGGCAATTGCACCAATATTCCGTCTACGGTCTCGTCTTGGTTCAATTTTTTGACAGTCTCAGCCACGGCTTCAGGAGCTACATCGGCGGCCATTTCAATGAGAAAACTCTCGATGCCGACAGCTTTACAAGCGGCGATTTTGCTCTTCACGTAAGCTTTCGAGGCCGGATTTTCCCCAACCAAAACCACTGCCAAACCAGGCTTGCGACTTTTTCCCTGGCTTGCTTCAGCTACTGCAAGAGTCAATTCGTTCTTGACTGCCTGGGCAATGGCCTTGCCGTCAATAATCTTTTTTAGTGGTTCTATTGACTCTACCGATAAAGTTGATGAATCCATTGGTGATCTCGCAGTTAGTAGCTTTAGAAGACCATCAAATTTATCAGAAATGCTTAAAGCAATTGCTTAAGTTGACTACACCAGAGAAAGTACCACTGCTATCGCCAGAGGCCAAAAGCCTCACCCGCTCGTCTTCTAGCTGATTACCAGCAGAGGTAGGAGGGCTGGCAAGTACAACTCCAATTTTCTTAAAAGGGAAGCTTTCACCAGCCAGAGACTGAGCCTTGAGCCAATCGCCTGCAGAGATAGTGGCCACTAACTCATAATCTTCACCACCGTAAAGAGCCCACTGGTATGGATTTACCCCACTTGCATGGGCAAAGCTAGACATAGCAGTACTGCGAGGAATCGCCTCCAAATCTACTTCTATATCGACTTGCGACTGCTCGGCAATCTGCCAGAGGGCATCAGCGAGACCGTCGCTGGCATCCATCAAAGCGCCACGACTGCCAACTAAGCGCACTAGGGCCAAAGCCTCAGCCAGGCGAGGTTGGGGTTCAAGATGGGCAAGAAGCAGCTCCTCACGGCCATCCGGCGAAGATGCTCTGTCGCCTTGCAGCAATAGCTCTAAGCCGGCAGCGCTCGAACCAAAACTGCCTGTTACCACCACCACATCGCCAGGTTGAGCCCCACTGCGCAAGAGCAAACCGCTTTCATGGCTCTCGCCAATGGCTGTAACATTAACGACAAAGTGCGGCCCCACAGTGAGGTCGCCGCCCACAATTTCTGCGCCAAAAGCCCTGGCACACTGCGTGAAGCCAAGATAGAACTGCTCTAGACTTTGCTCTAAATCGGGGCAAGTGGCTGGCAAGGTCAGGGCCACAGTGAGGTAGCGTGGTCGACCGGCCATGGCGGCAATATCAGAAAGGTTGACGGCACAGCTCTTCCAGCCCAACTGACGCCAATTGGTGAAGTCGAGGCGAAAGTGGGTGCCTTCCACCAGGGTATCGCTGCTCACCAGCTTGCCATCAGCCAGAACAGCACAGTCGTCTCCTATGTAGGAGCTTCCTGTCCATTCTTTTATCTTCTTTACTAGTACCTGTTCTCGTGTAAGCATAGCTACTGATCAAAATGCTACAATTTGGCTTAAGACGTTAGTTCTGCGTGGTGCGGTTATGAACCCAGTTTTGCAAATATTTGACGGTGTTTTTCAGCTACTCAGTATGGCACTATTTTTATGGTGCTTGCTCTCATGGTTTCCCAACATCAACTGGAAAGATCAGCCCTTTGTCACCCTCGATAATATAATTAAGCCGGTGATTGCGCCGATTCAGCGCATTGTGCCGCCCATAAGTGGCTTTGATCTCTCGCCAATCGTGCTCATTGTCTTATTGAATTTCGTTCAAGGCATGCTGCACACGCTCCTGCACTAGTTATCTAATTTTCAAGTCAAATACTGCCCTTCAATCAAAGAAAGCACCGAAAGTTCTCAATGCAATCTAGACGCTCATTTCTCTTTGGCTCTCTTTCATACACCTGCGGCACACTGCTTCTCATAGACCAAATGGCAAAAGTTCCTGCTTTTGCGAAGAAGACGCCGCGCAGTCAACCGACACTGACTGGTCCCCATTCACTATCAAGAGAAGACTGGGCACCGGCCATCGTGCCAGATCATGTCGGCATAGCAGATAAAGGCTACCTTTGCTTCACCGACGAATTCGGTCGCTTAGCCGTTGTCGATATGCGCAAACCAGTCACTGTCAAAACCCCAGTGAAAGTAGTAGCTGAACTAAATGGCCTCGGTAATAAAGTAGTTGACTTTGCCGTCACTCCATTTGCCGCTTACGGTCTCACCTACCGCGAGGGCGACCAATCAGAGCCCGTTGTCGACTTAGTTACAGTGTC
>CALRJJ020000650.1:0-3518 GCA_943367505.1 Flavobacterium psychrophilum
TCCAAAACAGAAACATCGAAACACGAAAGCATTCTGCTAACCAGCGATGATGCTGCCGAGGTGCTAAGACACATCAAAGACCTCTGGCGCAAAATGCAAGCCAAACCAAGTAACAACTTGCCGCCTAACCTGCAAAAGCTAACCTACAACCCCGAGGCCTTCGATACTCCGGCAAAGAAAGAAGATTGGGCAGTAAAACCAGCTCCCAAAGGCTACTCTGAACAATTCGAGCCAGAAATATTTCAAAACAGTCAAGCCAGCTATGGTTCACTAGAAGCACACAAAGCAAAAGAAGCCGCGGCCTTTGAAGGCAATCTCAAAGCCATGCCGAGCTTTGGTCTTTTACAAACAATAGGCATCAACCAAAACACCGGCTTGCTCGAAGTTAGTCAACGAGATGGCATGCTGCGCATCTATTTTGAAAATGGTAAACCAGTACACGGTTCTTCGGCCGCTCAAGAAGGTCTTGATGTACTCTACGAATTTGTCCTGCAAGAAGAAGGTTTCTTCCGTTTCATCCCAGAGAAACGCCCAGCACAGACCACTATTCGCATCAAGCTTGATAGCTTTATTTTAGAAGCCGCTACTCTTTTCGATCAAACCAAGTATTTAAAATCACTGGGTCTGACAATGTACTCTGGCCTCTTTTCAAAAGAGTCAGTATCAGAAGAACAAGAGCTAGCCAAAATATTAGACAAACGCGGCGTCAAAACCGACGACAACATTTGGCAATTTTACCAAGCACTAGAGCAACACCCCATTGTCGCCGACGCCGTCGAGCAGGCTGGTCTACCCTTACGACAGTGGACACCAGCCTTGTATAAGCTAGTGCAGAGCGGTCTCGTCAATATTTCAAACGATCGCCTTGACGATGAAGATCTCACTCAAAACCTAGTCACCAATTGGAGCTACGATCGCAAGGCCGTAGACAAACTGGCAGCCACTCTCTACGACCAGCGCAGCGGTTTGCTTAGATTTGAATTTTTGGTATGGACCATCGAGAAAGAAGTCGAACGCGCTCAAACTCAGATGTGGCCCCTATCGATAATGATTTTTGAATTTCGCAAGCAAGGCAAAGACGTCTCAAAACTGAGCGCCCACGACAAAGAGTTGGTACAAACTACGCTAGCCGAAATTTCAGACTGCAAGCGCTCAATTGACTGGCTCTGCCACTTCGAAGAAGAACAATTTGCACTCTTGATGCCCGGACTCGATGCCGCTCTCGCTGCCATGTTCGCTAAAAACTTCGCCGACATTTGCAATCGCAATTTAGGCAAACTAAGGGAAGGACATTCAGAGTGGGAATATAGCTTTGGGGTCTCAAGCATGCCAGGCGACACGATTGAATGGCAGAAAATGGTGGGCTTTGCCTGCGAGGCACAACGCAAAGCACGCATCGCTAGAAGCGGTTTTGCCGCTCACCAAGACGAAAAAAAACCAAGCTAAACCTTGCGAGGGTCCATGGGCTCTAGTGAAGATATTGTGCATGACGGTGCAAAGCAGCGAGCCTGGCGGGCCGCTAAGCTTCGCGAGGCTATAGACAACCAGACGCCATCAGAAATTATGGAAGCACGAACAGGCATCTCGGTGCCTCGCTTTGGCATCGACGGAATAGATGATATTGATGAAGGAGCAGCCGCACCCCAGCCGGCCTTCACTGAACGCGATATTACAGCCTTAGCAAAAGCCATAAGTGAAACTGTATTTCTACTGCCTGAGCAAGGCATTGTTTTCACCAAGGCACAGCTGGCCAAAGAACTCGGCGTCACCCTTGACGCTCTGCTATCCATGACCGATGAAGGCTATGAACGCCTAGGGCTTGTGCAAATTAAACCGAGCCGGTAGAGAAGGAATCTCAAAGCAACTTCAAACTAAAGTGCAGTCTTTAATTCTCGCGAAGCCACCGCTTGGGTTTTACTGAACTGTTCAAGATCTGCCTGGACTTGCCTGTATACGACTTGCTTTATATATTGCTGATAGGATACTCCCATCAGATCGGCTACTTTTTTTACCATGTCGACCTGAGAAGCACCCCAGCGAAAATTGACACGGCATTCCTCGTCGGCAGCTGCGATTTGACGTACGGCTTCAGCATGCTCATCGGCGGAAAGCTCAACAGCACCCATTTTTAAGACTTTAGTCTTGTCAAATTTTCCTCTTGGTTCTCTCTTCATCAGCTCGTCCTCTGAAAGCAGCTAATTATCATTACTTTGGTTTGTTTTGCATCCAACCAGTACCAGTAGATGCCTCGGGTATCTGTATATGTCTCAAACCTGTTGTTATCTGTATTTTCGACTTCTTCAGCTCCTTCAAACCAAACTTCAATTGCATCTTCAGGCTGGAACAATCCGCGCGCATAGATATGAAGCATCCCCGGAGGATCAGTATCGTATTTGAAGAAAAACTCATACCCCTCATATCTAACAACTTCGTATTTCTTTGACACGACTCCCTCGTGCTAACCAGCCAGACAACGCCAATATACCCAAGACACAGCAATATTACACCCAAACAGGGGCAATTTGCCACCGTATATCTACGTAACCGCTTTATTCGGTTTGCTCGTGTCTAATTGGTGTCCACATGCCTCCCTTAAACTAACGAAGTCGAAAGCGAAACAAGGGGTGCAAATCATGGCCTGCGAATTTGAAACCACCGACCGCAAATTCATCCTCAACGCAGAACAAGAGCAACTCAGTCATCTTTCTCGGTACACTGACAATGCTCTGCAAGAATTGAGCGGACAGCTAGCCGGTAAAGATACTGCCGCAGCTAATAAAGTTCTCGTTGATAGCCATTTACTACCAGGCGTGGAAATAGTTGCCGCTAGAGACGAAGCCGGTATCATGCGTGATACCAGTGGCGCAAATGTTTTTCTCACCGAGAAGGAATTGCGGCAGCGTGCCGCTGGGGAGTTAAAAGAAGTAACTGACGGCGCCAAGCTCGCCACAGAAGCCTTTGATCACTTACATTCAGGCTTTGACGGCCCTCTGGGCCTGTTATTCCCTGCTCAAATGACAAAAGACGACATCAGTTCTGCTCTTAAAAACAAGAAACTTAAACCAGAGGAAATAGCCGGCCTCAATATCATGCAGAAAGAATTCGACCGAATGAGCTTCTTCGACACATCGATAAGTCGCGAGGATATAAGCAGCTATCCAGAGTTCCAACGTAAACTCATGGACGCCAAATTGAGCAATTTTATCGACAATTCAAGTTACCAGTCAGAGCCCAGAAGCACCTACGCATATGACGACTATAGTAGAAGATCTAGCCCATACAACCGCGACTGGTCCTCACAACAAAGTAAAGAAGACAGTGACGCCAACCCAAGAACGTTCTCTGTATTTGACTGGAACAATCCCGGTACCTGTTTCCCTTCAAGGAAAATAGATGCACCCGCCGGCCCTTAATTGAAAGCGCCGTCATTTCCAACTGGAAGGCCGCTTGAGGAAGGTCTGGTATATCAACCGTACTTGCGTCAAATTCTCACGAAGAACGTATCAAGCAAGAAAACC
>CALRJJ020000651.1:0-3512 GCA_943367505.1 Flavobacterium psychrophilum
TGCGCTCTGGTACTCGGTAAGCACGGAGTGAAAGAACGCCGCGCTGTGCGTCAAGAAATATTGTCGGGGCAAGCTCACATTGCTGTTGGCACCCATGCCTTGTTAGAAGACGACGTTGAATTTAAGAATCTTGGATTGATTGTCATCGACGAACAGCACCGCTTTGGTGTTAAACAGCGGGCCCGCCTAAAAGCGAAGAGCCAGAGCCCAGAGCTTCTAACAATGACTGCTACACCTATTCCCCGTACTTTGGCTCTGACTATGCACGGTGATCTCGATGTCTCTGAGATTGATGAGTTGCCCCCTGGTCGTAAACCCATAGAAACGTTCTTACTCAAACCAGCTCAAAAAGCTAAGATGTGGGAAGCTGTCCATAAGGAAATTGAAAAAGGACGCCAGGCATATATTGTTTTTCCTTTGATAGATGAGTCTGAGACCCTAGCGGCAAAAGCAGCCACGGCTGAGTATGAAAAGCTGCGCACAGGCGAGTTTAAAGACCTGCGCCTGGGCTTGATGCACGGCAAGCTTAAGGCTCAAGAAAAAGATGAAGTGATGGACGCGTTTCGTTCGGGCGAATTTCATATTCTTGTTTCAACGACAGTTATTGAAGTCGGCGTAGATGTACCTAATGCTTCGGTGATGGTAATCGAGAATGCTGATCGCTTCGGATTGGCTCAACTGCACCAGCTTCGTGGCCGGGTTGGTCGTGGTGCTGATCAATCTTATTGCTATTTGGTGTCAGAACAAAAGTCACAAGCAACCCGTGAGCGCCTAGAAATTCTGACAATCACGAATGATGGTTTTGTTGTGGCCGAGAAAGACCTAGAGATCCGTGGTCCTGGTGAATTTTTAGGCTACCGCCAAAGCGGCCTACCAGACTTGGTTTTGGCTGACCTTGTCAAAGATGCCAAAATTTTAGAAGAAGCCAGAAATGCTGCCATTGCCATTATGAAAGAAGATCCGCAATTAACGAATTACCCGACCTTGAAGCAAATGGTAGAGCAAAAGGCTGTGGGCGAGCACTCTGAGATGATGCGCTCGGGTTAATTGCTCTAGTTTTAAGCTGCCTGCATGTCACCATCCGTGGTGACTAAATTTTCTTCTTTCGCCTGGTCGAGATTCTCTAATTTTTCTTGCACGCTAATATGGCGATGATCCCAGTTAGGCACTGAGTCAATGAAGTTGGTGATGGTATTCATCACCTTGTAATTCAAATTGCGGTCTGTGCGAAATACGATTGGGTGCCATTTAGCGCCCCAGGTCAGTTGAATTAGTTTGCTGCGAAATCTTGTCAGCTTCACCTTTGAGTCAATATAAAGAAGAGATGAGTGGGACCCTTTCTCTTTTACTATTAAGGCGACAGTGCGATCTACGGTGACCCAGAAGTTGCCTTTAATCTGTAAGTGGATAATGCCTTTCTTCTCGTCGTAGCTAGTAATTCGGCCGCGTTCAAATTGCGTGCAGGCTGCTAGACAGAGTTCAAAAGCTTCAGCTTGGGGCAAGTCGAGCTCACGCTGTCTCAGGTACCACACGGGGCCATACTTGCGCATACGGTGCATGAGTAAGCCGTGGTGGAGTATCGCTGAAAAAAGTATGGCCAGCGGAAATTGAATTGAATAAATGATCAAGCAAAGTACGAAAATCATGGCGGCCAAGATTGGACCGCCCACGAATATTGCTAAGGTGCTAACCAGGCAAGATAAGGCTAGGCCAAAAACCGCCGCTCCCAACAGGGGGCGTCCGTAGTCGTTAAGCTTGATGTAATCGAAGGTTGGTATAAAGGGCTCGAATTCTAGCTGCTGCTCTATGTTCGGTTGCGAAATTTCTTTGCCAATCATAGATTCCCGCCTCAATAATATCGGCCACTTACTGTCTTATGCCACAGCAAAGCCGCTCTCTCACTGTTGCGGTCTTAAAATCAGGTCTAAATCTGGGATTACATTGAACCGGCGCCAGGGGCAACACCGTTTGAATTGCCTACACCAGACGGTGCTGTGGTACTGCCAGGTTTCAATCTTTCTAGGGTGGTTTTAACCGAATCGCTATAAGGGCCAGTGGGGTCTAGACTTAGGTACTTTTCAAAGGCGGGAACCGCTAAATCAATCTCGTTTTTGTTTTGGTAGAGCAGGCCCATAGCGTAGTAGGCATTGGCAAATTGCGGATCATACTTAATCGCCAGGTTGTACTCTGCCATGGCCCCTTCTGGATTATCGAGGCCGGTATAGGTTAGGCCCAGATTGTAGTGTGCCAGTGGGTTATCGGCTTTTAGTTCCAAAGCCTTTTGGTATTGGGCGCTGGCGTCACTGTAAATGCGGCTGGTCAGGTAGATATTGCCCAGGTTAATATGCGGCTCGACAAATGCTGGGTCGAGGCTAATCGCTTTTTTGAACATGTTAGTGGCGCTGCTAATATCTTCTTTCTTTTGCAATGCCAGGCCAAGATCGTTATATGCCTCTGCTGAGCTTGGATTCAGCTGAATAATACGCTGGTAGGTATCAATTGCCAGAACTTGCTTGCCTTGCTCGGCTAAATTGTCGGCTAGCAAATTAAGCAAGGAGAGATCGTTTGGGTAGCGCTCAACTAGGTTGCGCAGGCGGGCTTCTGCTTTACCTGGCGTGCCCTCAAGGCTTTCCAGGTTGGCCATAGCTAAGATAGCGGTGCGGTCGTCTGGTACAAGATTGAGGGCGCTTTCGAGGGCTGAACGTGCCCCTACCAGGTCTTTCATCTTTATTAGAGCACCGGCCAATTCTTCAAAGGCGGCCGGGTCATTTGGCTCTAAGCTCAGGCCTTGGCGGTAAAAGCCTGCTGCTTGTCCCGGGTCGTTTTTAAGAATAAAAGTGCGGCCCAGATTAATCATGGCCTGACCATCGCTGGGGTTTATTGACAGCACTTGTTTGAATTCATGTTCGGCCGTATCAAGTTCGCCTTTCTTTTGCTTGATGATACCCAGGTTGTAGTGGGCATTAGCGAAATTGGGGCTCAAGCTCACCACGTGCTCGAACGAGCTAGCTGCTTCGTCAAGATCGCCGTTGTTTTGTAATAGGTAACCTAAGGTGTAGCCGCTGTTAACATCTTTAGGGTCGAGAATTTGCGCTTGGCGATAGGCTTCAATCGCCCCTTTGGTATCTTTTTGCTTGTTCAGTGCTTCGCCTAATTGGCTGAACCATTCTGCTCGGTCTGACTTGAGGGCGATGGCTGCACGCAGCTCTTTGACAGCTTCGCTGTAGTTGCCTCGTCCTGACTGCGCTGCGCCCAAAAGAGCGTGGGCTTCCGGTACTGAGCCGTCGAGCTGTACGGCTTTTGTTAGAGCTTCGATTGAAGGATCGTAGTCTTTGAGAGCCAAGAGGCAGGCCCCAGTGTTGAATTGAATCGAGAAATTCTGCGGTTGGTGTACCAGAATTTTGCGATATTCCTTCACTGCTTCCTTGTATTGGCCTTTGTCTTGGTAGGTTGCAGCCAGTTGCGACAGCGCCTTTAAGTTCTCTGGATAGGCGGCCACCACTAGGGCCAAT
>CALRJJ020000652.1:0-3510 GCA_943367505.1 Flavobacterium psychrophilum
GTCGTCTAAGCCCTTGCCATCAGAGCGAAGAACAGGCATGTTGTCGTCAATGCCCTTGCTGTCGAAACGTAGTACGGGCATATTGTCGTCGAAACCCTTGCTGTCGAAACGCAGCACTGGCATATTGTCTATCAGTTTTAGTCCTGCACCTTTGCTGGTATCCAGACCGTTGATCGAAAAATTGTTATCGAACCCTTGTGGCAGGCTGCCACCACGTGAGCAAGAGTTGTCGCCTCTAAAGAGATCAATAGGGCTAGCGAATGACTGTGCGTCTGGTGTGGCTTTGACTTGGTCCGAAGCAGCATCATTTGCTAGATTATTGACTCTAACCATTGAGTTTCACCTTTGGCAGGGCTGACGGTTTGGAAGAAAGTTACGTGACTAGTAATTTGGGCGGTCGGTTGCAAAGTGCTCGACCCCAATAAGATAACTCGCAGTTATTGGCATTTTGAGGGCGCAGTGGGGTAACCCCTAAGCAAGTTGCAAGCAAATCTTGCAAATGCTGTAAATACACCATTTGACGCACCCGTTTCTTTCTGTTAAATTACATACCAACTAGTCGGTACTGAATTTTGGGCCTAATCCAAATTTCAAAAAAGAGATATACCTGCCTACTTACTTACGTGCCTACTTACCTAACCAATGGCCCGCACCCGCAATAGCCTTGAAACCCGTACCAAGCTGCTTGACGCCGCTCGCGACCTGATTCGCGCCAAGGGCTATAGCGCCACAACTGTAGACGACATTTGCCAGGCTGCAGGTGTAACCAAGGGCGGCTTCTTCCATCATTTTGAAAGCAAAGACCAGCTTGGCGTTGCTGCTGCTGAGCAATTTAGCAATACGGCAGAGCAGATTTTTGGAACCGCGCCGTATCAGGCTCTTGAAGATCCGCGTGATCGTCTTTTCGGCTACATCGATTTTCGCATCGCCATGTTGGGCGCTGAAATCTCACAGTACACCTGCTTGCTCGGCACCATGGTGCAAGAAGCTTATGCTACACATCCGAGCGTGCGTGAGGCCTGTGATGCCGGGATGACAGCCCATGTAAGAGAATTGGCGCACGATATTGAGGACGCTAAATTACTCTACGCACCAAAGGCTAGCTGGACCTCTGAAAGCGTCGGCTATTTCATTCAATCAGTTATACAGGGGGCATTTATTTTTGCCAAAGCAAAGCAAAGCCCAGAGGTTGCAGTGCAAAGCATGATGCATTTGCGTCGTTATTTAGAGTCATTGTTTGAACACTAATGAGGAGTGACCATGCCAGAAACTACGTCGACGGTATCTGAATACCAAGAGACCGCCAACAATAGGGAGCGCGAGTTAACTTTGACCCGCATCATTGATGCCCCTCCATCAAAGGTATTTAGAGCTTGGACTGAGCCAGATTTGATCGTTCAATGGTTTACGCCACCACCATATAAGACCATATCTGCACAAGTAGATTTGCGCGCTGGTGGCTCAAATGTGATTGTGATGCAGGCTCCCGATGGCACCCAGATTCCCAACAAGGGAATCTATTTAGAAGTCGTGAAGAATGAGCGTTTAGTTTTTACTGATGCTTATACCAGCGCTTGGGTACCATCCGAAAAGCCGTTTATGACTGGCATTCTTACCTTTGAAGAGCATGAAGGCAAAACTAAATACACTGCTCGCGTGTTGCATTGGACAGTGGCCGACCGCGAAGCTCACGAGAAAATGGGTTTCTATGAAGGTTGGGGCATCGCTACAGATCAGCTTGCGGCGCTAGTGGCAAAGCTCAAATAGAGAGAGGAAAGTTTTTATATGATTGAAACACCTATAGTGGTAGATGCCCCTGCGCAAGAGACTGCCTGCATTCATATTGTTGTTCCCAGAGCAGAGATTCAAACTGTTATGGGGTCAGGCATTATGGAGATTTTTGAGGCTCTTGCCGCCCAGGGGATGAAGCCCACTGGCCCCTGGTTTACGCACCACTTAAAGAGGCCAGATGATACTTTCGATTTTGAAATTTGCGTTCCGGTGGCATCACCGGTAACACCAGTTGGACGCGTTAAGGCTGGTCAAATGCCTGCGCATACTGTCGCTCGCACTGTTTATCAGGGCGGATATGAAGGCCTTGGGGAGGCTTGGGGCGAGTTTTTGCAGTGGATTGAAGCCCAGGGTCATGAATCTGCTGAAGACCTCTGGGAGGTTTATATGGTTGGTCCAGAGTCTGGCCCCGATCCAAGTCAATGGCGTACTCAGCTCAATCGGCCACTGAATTAATTGAAGTTATTTGAGGAAGAAACTAATGATCAAGAAAATAGCAATAGGCGCTGTTGCCCTTGTCGGGTTGGCACTGGTGGTAATTTTAGGCATTGCCGCAAGCAAGCCAGATACGTTCACCGTTGAACGTTCGGCCGTGATTAAGGCTTCTCCTGAAAAGCTGTTTAGTATGGTAAATGATTTGCATAACTGGAAGCAGTGGTCTCCCTACGAAGAAAAAGATCCAAAGATGAAGAGCACCTTTAGTGGAGCTGAGAAGGGCAAAGGCGCTGTCTATTCTTGGGACGGCAATGATGAAGTTGGTTCAGGCAGTATGGAAATTGCTGAGGTGGCAGAGCCTTCCAATGTAAAAATAGATTTGCACTTTCTCAAGCCATTCAAGGGTGACAATAAGGTCAATTTTTCCTTTGCGCCTGAAGGCGATATGACCAAGGTTACTTGGGCTATGAGTGGCGATGCTCCCTTCATGTGCAAAGTAATGCAGATTTTCTGCAACATGGATGAGATGTGCGGAAAAGACTTTGCTAAGGGCCTTGCTAAGCTGAAAACGTTAACTGAGAGCTAAAACGGAACTTTCACTCTTCGCTCCCGTCGGCTGGCAGACCACGGAATGAAGAGGAAAAGTAATCATGTCGAATTTAAAGCAGGCATTCGCCCTGGCTGCCGCTTTGTGCGCAGTGCCACTCGGTACTCTCACCTGTTACGCCGGTGAAACACAGTCGAGCAGCATGGCTCAGACCCAGAGCGCTAGTGAAGCTCCACCCATGGGCTCAACCACCACGACTAGTTCAAGTTCGCAGAACTCCACCCAGGCTGGTACTTCGAACTCGAGCCAATCGGCTACAGTTGATAGGCAGTCTTCGTCAGCTAGCAGCAGTCTCGCCCCGGGAAATAGCACTACTACCATTCAATCAACAGTTACTCCAAGTGTGCCAGTGACCACCACCACGGCCTCAAATCGCTCTAAGACCACCGTGCAGAAGACAGCCGTTCGCCCCAGGCCTAAAGTAAAGAGCTGGAAGACTCAAACCTGGAACCATAGAGTAGTCAGACACTAAATCAAGATCCAAAGTTGTCGGGCGGGGTAAACTTAGATCATTAATTGGATAAATTGATGATTCAAGGCTTCGTTCGACAATTTAGGCTGTGCTGCATGGCGGTGGTGATAACCATCACTGCTGCAACTGCTCAGTCTTCAGCCGCTGGCGGCGTCGACGGTGCTGATCAGGCTGGTAGTGCTGGTCAAGCTGGTAGTGCTAAGAA
>CALRJJ020000653.1:0-3507 GCA_943367505.1 Flavobacterium psychrophilum
AATTGAGATTTGTAGCGAGGAGAATAAAATACTTCGTTCGTAACTAGATCCCAGTCCCAAATGCCATCGTTTGAGCCAGTGATGGCAACGTAATAGCGTTCTTGGCTCTTAAGATAGGCTTCGTTGGCTTCAATGCGATCGACAAAGTTGCCAATTTGATAGCCGATTGACTCCAGAGTCGTCACCAGTTCACTGCTAATTGGAGTGGCACGGGTTGATAGAAGGCTAATCACGCCCCAAATACGGTTGCCGATACAGATAGGAAAGGCTACGACTGCAGGATAGGTTTTGGTAATGCGAGATGCTGGTTCGCTAAAGCAGGTGTCATATTGTTCGATGTCTGTATAGACTTTACCTTTGCCGTTGAACCAAATTGTGGCTGGAAATCCGGTTGACAACGAAAGTGGAACGTTGACAGAGCGAGCAATTAGATAATCATGTTTGTCTGTTTCGCTTACAACCTTGTGAACTAGCCGCGACATGCGATTGGCCCGTTCATCGATGCGCCAGACTATGCCAATTTCAAATGACAGTAGAGTACAAAGAGTGGTGCAGATTTGTCCAAGGGCATCGACGATAGCAGTTGCTCCCACTAGTACTTTGGTAATCTCAAACTGAGCATTGGCTTGGCTTTGCTTCAGCCAACTAGTAGTGATGTCGCGAATGAAGAAATGATACTCTTCTGCACCGCTATGCTTATTCAATGAGATATTGGCATCGATTACTACATGTTTTAAATTGCCATCAGCGGTTTTAAACACTGCGGCGAACTCTTTGAGAATGCCAGCGTGCTTAAGCTGAAGAATGGCTTCTTCGCCTAGTTCTGGGCTAGAAAAAAGTTGCGCCAGAGTTTGTGGGTTGCTAGTTAGCGTTGTTTGTAGTAACTCTCGAGCAGCTTGATTGGCTCTCAGTATGGTGCCGCTACTATCGGTTTGTAGCAGAGCGATGGGAGCATTTTCAAGAAAGTCTAGGGGCGGAGAAGTATCAATCACTTACGGCTACTCGCAAATTTTCGCCTGTTGGTGACCATTGCTCTAACAAACGCTGGATTTGGCTTGGAAGTTTCATCGGATCAAAGGGTTTCGAAATGACACCGGCAATTGGTAGATGGCGGTATTGATTCATCTCATGAATTTGTACTCGAGCTGTAATCAAGATAATGGGAATACTGCGCCATTGCGGCCGTTTGTTGATTTCATTGATGGTGCTGACGCCATCCATTTGTGGCATGGAGACATCCATCAATATGAGATCAGGTCGGTGATTCTCAAGAAATTGCAGAGCCGCTAACCCAGAGTCAGCTGTCTCTACCTGCCAATTACATAGGCAAGTCAGTGTCTTCGACACGAGCTTGCGCAGGTCAGCATTATCGTCGACAAGTAATACGCTAGAGCTTTTCACGATTAACCCTCTTTAGCATTAGAGCGTGACTTACTTAAGGTCGCAGCTAAGGCCGGTAATAACTATTTGCCCAAAGAACTTTGATTCTTGCGCTTCTAATGTTTTTTGCGGTACCGCCGAATCACTGTGCGGCATATCTACGATTAGGCAAGGCTCTTATTTTATGGGGTGAGGTGAAATTGGTGCAGTCTGTGGTAGATCTGGGCACCCTGAAGCAGGTGATTGGAGCGGCACAGATCGGCTTTGATGATCTTAGACCGCTGCAAATAGGCGGTTTCAATGGTCTTTTCGTCTTGCGCAAATTTAAGGATATGAAGGTTTATCAGTGGCTCAGGCTTAATGAGCTGCTGGCTAACCTTGGTTATTCGGCGGTGTTTGTCGATGAGCTAGAGCGTCTGCAGTTTCTTAGCGCTAGCCTAGACCAGGCCCAGGAGTTCTATCAAGATTTCTCGCAAGACTTTTGGCAAGATCCATTGTTAGATTGCCGTGCCGACAGCGATCATATCTTTTCGCCCATTGATAGCGCCAAAGGGGCTCAGTCAGCGGGCCTGGCCGGCGCTGAAATTCTAGAGGTGTCTGAAGCTGCCGCAGTATCTGAAGCTAGAGAATTTGTATTGCGTCAAAGGCTACTTCAGGCTCTGCAGGGTATTGCTAGGCCAGATTCCCTTACTGGCCCCGCTACAGCTTCAGTTAATTCGAGCTATGACAAAACTGACGACCAAGAGCAATGGCAAAAGCAGTCTAGCGGGCTTGGTTATGCTTCGGTGATGCGTTTCCTTGCTGGTAGCGACTGTGCTCTATCTACTGATGCTTTTGAGAAAGCGGCACTGAAGCTAGATCAGCTTGAGAGAATTGAGCTAGTGCCCCTATTGGCTCAACTTCGCGCCAGCCATAGAGTGCCCACTGTTAAAGACTATCTAGGTGCTGCCTGCGAAGTTGACATTGAGGCTTGGTTAGAAGTGCGTCAGGATGCGGCAATAGAGGCAAGGCCTGAGCCAGAGAACAGTTCTAGAAAACAGCAAATCGCTGCTACGCGGGCTCAGCAATTAATTGATAGTGTGCAGTATCTAATGTTAGTTCCAGTGCCTGAAACCGACCTCGTGCCAGCTTTCTTTCATATGGGCGGCGTCAATGACATGCCGCCGGCTCATGTCCATTTGGCTCTAATGCGACGATGGTCGGAGAAATATGCAGCGAAACCAAAAATATTAGGCCTTGGGCCTGACTCACTTTATTTTTTCGTGGCCAAACCGGTTGGATCCGTTGCGGCCACAAGATTGGCGATTGAACATTTTCGCTACTGCCCTGATAGCGTCTTGCAATCCTTGGGCTCCATTGGTCGTTTGGCAAGTGAAATTAGCGACTGTGACCTCTGGCAGTTCTGGTGGGAATGAAACTGAACCACTTTCTGGCAGCGCCAAACTATGACTTGGGCATGGCCTTTTGATAGTTCTGGAAAGTAGCCTCAATTGTCTTTTTGAGCTCTTTGTCGAAGGAGGCCGCCCGTCTTAGCTTTTGGAAGCTAAGCTTAAGCTCTTCTGCAATTGCTTGGTCCAGGTCGTCTACTAAATGCGCTTGTTCCATCTGCTTTCTCACTTTGTCTTTTAACTGGCCGCCCGCCGTCTTCATTGAAGATAAAGCGGGCAGTGTGAAAAAGCCGTGAAAAATTGCAGACAATAGCAAAGCCTAATAGCTAAATTTACCCAGGGCTACCTTGCCGTGAAAGACCCAATAGACAATCACCGTGTAGCTTAAGACGAATGGTAGGCCGAGCACCGCAATAAATAACATGGTTTTAAGTGTGCCTTGGGACGATGCCGAATTGTAAATGCTGAGGCTAAGACTCGGGTCTATGCTGGAGACAATCAGATTGGGGAAAATGGCAATACCGAATAGGGCCGCCAGAGCGCCTATCGTTGCAATCGACGAAAGAAAGGCATAGCCCGGTTGCTTGAGAAAAATAGTGCGGGGAATGTTGCCGATGGCCAAAATGTTGACTAGCACCACAGACCAGAGCCAGGGGTAGTGCTTAAGGTTACTGGTGGCGGAAGGTATTTGCGTGAGGGTGAAAATTGTGGTGAGCATATAAACCATGACAAAGACGCC
>CALRJJ020000654.1:0-3501 GCA_943367505.1 Flavobacterium psychrophilum
CAACGAAGTCTCGTTTGAGTTGTTCCAGCTTCTTTCGCGCTGAGATATCGCTTATAACACAGTAGAGTGACGAGTTGGAATTTGACCAGGTGACTGCCCAGGCTGTGTCGAGCCAAGTTGTAGAACTACCTTCACCACTGCGAATTTTAGCCTCAAATCTGACTTCGGAAGCACTAGTCTCAGCTTCTTCCAATTTTGCTACTACGTTCTCTCTGTCCTCTTCACTGATAAGCTCAATTAGGCGGGCGTGAGATAAGTTATCTGCACTTTTCTGCCAAAGTCTTGTAGCGGCGTTATTAAATTCAGTCAATTTGAGATCGCTGTTTACTGCGCAAATGGCCTCGGCAGCATTGTCTAGAATAGCTCTTTCTTTCTGCCTCAACTGCACCAAAATGTCGTGCATTTGATGATGAATACTATCGATTTTGGCCAGCTCATCATCGCCACCAATAAACTTACCTGGTGCTCTTCCCACCGCTAGAAGTTTGGTATTTTGCATTAACTTGTTTAGTCTTTTTGTGGTGCTCTGGTTGAAAAAGAGCGCCAGGCCAAAGGCTATGGCACCGCTTAGAAATAGAGAGAGCTTCAGCGCCAACCTGAGCCTGCGATCATAGGTTTCATACTCGATCTCACTTCTGGCCTGGTCTTTCTTCTGGTCTAAAGTGAGTTGATTAGAGATATTGATAAATTGATTGAGTTTACTTTGGGCTCCGCTCCAGAGCACCGCTGCTTGCAAATCATTGCCACTGGTATAGGCAACTGTGGCTTCGTCAAGGGCTTTGTCAATCTCGGCAAACAGTTTGATTAAGTGTTTCCACTTAGTTTGTTCAGTATTGTTTGAACTACTTACAATATTCAGTTCGGCAATTTCTGCTCTGATTTTTTCCTTTAGGGCTGCTTCTGCGGCGCTTTCCTTCGGCTGATTTTTTACCTTGCGAAGAATCAGTAGTGAAACTCTCTGCACATGCGAATTGACAATAGAGTTCAAATGGCTAGTGAGTTCTCTGGCGTGAACGGCCTTTAGCCGTGATGTTTCAATCTGATTGAAGAGATTGGTGACATAGGTAACCAGGCCAATTTCAAAGAGTACTGGCACAGAAACTAGAATCAGGACTTTTTGAGATATCTTGAGGGCCAGTTCTTCCCTTCCTTTTGCTCTTGTCAGTAAAGAATTATCTTCAACAAAGATATTAGCAGACCAACAGTCTGCCTCCGTACTGGCCGGCATCAAGATTTCTCTTCAAAGATAAGTGCATCTTCAAAGATAAGTGCATACTGGGGCTGCTGCCGGAATGGCCCATCCATGTCCAATTTGATTCTTTTGCACATCATGAGCACGTTGATAGAGCTGTTCAGCTTCTCTAGCAGAACCGAGTTGGTTATACAGGTCGGCTAGCTGACGCGCTACCAAGGCAATCAAAGGATGGCTAGGAGCGAAGGCCTGCTCACTTAAATCTAAAAGCTTTTTGGTTGTGTAGGCCGCTGCACCCAGCTTAGATTGGCTGTAATAGAGTTTTGAGAGTTTGAACATTGTTCTGAGAATATCAAACTGGGAGAACTCTTCCGAATTTTGTTTGATTCTTAGGCTGCGCAGGCAGATTTCTTCTGCCTCTTCCGGTTGATTCAATAGTTGGTAGGTATCGGCGAGGAGATCGAGAGTAATGACAATACACCGATCAGATCTCTGGCACATCTCAGCGTCCAGTAGAGCCATCTGAAAATTGACCTTGGCATCTGCGTGCCGTTGTTCCAGTAGAGCAGTCTCGCCTGCAGCAATGAATGGTTGCCATGCATCTTTTAAATATTGCACCATGACTATTACCTCAGTTGAACCGCAGTCGAGAGTTGATTGAAGGGATAGAATCACTCTATTCATTTCATTGTGGTTTTTAAAAATGGTGAAACTATGGCAGGCAGATTAATCACATCGCTGCCCTGCCGTGAGAGATCAGGCTATTTATTGCTCAGCGCAAATTAAGTGGGCTAGCTCTTCGGCCTGCCCTTTCAGTTCAGGCACGGCCACACTTTCAAGTAATACGGCTTTGAGCAATGGACCGATGGCGTAGAGTTGGTTATTGCTCTGCCCACTGCCATCAATGACCTTTCCTGAAGGCTGGCAGTTGATGCCGGCACCAGTTTGATCGGGGGCGATCAGCATGCGTCTATGAAGATTAGCCATGAGAGGGCTGTCGATTGCTTTGAGTTTCAATTGTGGGCCGGTGCAATTAATTACTTTGTCAAATAGAAGTTTTTGTGGCGCAGAATAGCGTTCTTGAATCGCTACTTCAACTTTTGCTGCGCTCTTGCCCTCTAGGGTTTCTTGCATAGCTTTGATGCCACCAGAGAGGATAACTAATTCTCCATTTTTTTGATATGAGTCTATTTTTGCAGCAATAGAAGGTGCCATGCGATGGCGATGAATATCCCAGTAGGTCTGTAGATGGCGCATGAAATTGCGCTTTTCACCTGGGGCGAGAGCACCCCACCATCTTTGGGTAATCGATCTGAAACTATCTATTCCAGCTTGCCAGTTCGCAGCCTGAGCCGTTTTCTTTCTCACTAGCTTCAGTGTAGCCAGCGCCGAGTGGCTCAAATGGACGATTTCTTCCCATGCTAATTGGGCTGGGTGCAATTCGGGCAAGTCCAAGTGGTGCCGGGGAAGGAGACCGTGACGGGAAACTGCCGTGATTTTCCCGACATGGCCTCTGGCTTTCAGTTCAATAATTTTGTCTACTGCCGTAAGACCGGTGCCAACTAGCAGAATTGACTCGCTCTTTGCGATGGCTGCAAGGGCCCTGGTATCCCACGGATTATGAATATAGTGAGTACTGGTGATGGCTAATCTGTCTAGCCAGGCCGGTTCTTTACCGGCCAGATTGCCGAGAGCTAGTACCACAATGTCCGATTCAAGCGACTGCTGATTGTCCAAGATTACTTTGTATTTTGGCTTATTCTTATGGCTTTCTGTTGACTCAATATCTACTGCCCGCTGTTTTACTAGCGAGAATTGGCAATTGTTTTTGCCGACTTTAGAAGAATTGTCGGCGATGGCAGTGTTGAGCAGCTCTTGGACATACTGACCAAAAAACATGCGCGGTAGAAAGTCTTCAGCCTTAACGGCCGGGTCTTTAGCTCTAGCATAGTTGAGAAAGTGGTCCGGTTGATTTGCTAAGGCGCTCATACCAGCGGCACTAACGTTGAGGAGATGCTCGCCGCAGGTAGTGCTGTAGGCTAGCCCCAGACCTGCTCCTTTATCGCTAAGAGCGGGCTCGACAATAGTGATAGCGAAGGCAACTTTTTCTTGCCGGAGCAGGTGATATGCCGTCATGGCGCCGCTAAAGCCGCCGCCTATGATTGTTATTTTGATGGTTGGCAATGTCTGCTCTTGTGGTCTTCTCTATTCCACCGTGACTGACTTCGCCAAGTTGCGAGGCTGATCAACGTCTTTGCCGAGGTAGTCAGAAATAAAGTACGAGAGCAACTGTAGTGGTACTACAGTGG
>CALRJJ020000655.1:0-3500 GCA_943367505.1 Flavobacterium psychrophilum
AAGAAACGACAGGGATGAATTGAGATAGCTTTCAGTAGACTCCCTTTCATTGCTGGCGCCAGGAGAGACTCGAGGTAAATCACTAGGTGAAAAGTCAGCCATTTCCTCAATTCTTTGGCTTGGCATTAGCAGGGTTAGCAGCAGCGGCAGCAGCCGGAGTGCCACCAGGCAGAACCATCGTGCCGCTCAAGCGCTGAGCAATAGCATCTGGAGGAGCAATGAATAAGGCTCTAATAGCCAGTTGGCCCTTCAAACGACCAGGTTGGAGAATTCTTCCCACTTCAATAATCAAGTCATCTTTGCTTGAGGTAACCAGGCGATAGCGGCTGGAACCAGCGGCATTAGACATTGGCACCAGGCGCATAGGCGGGCTAACTCGACCGAACAAACCAAGATACTTGGGTATTGAAACGAGCTTGCTATCAACCAACCATGACTTTGCCAACTCTGGCTTAGCGCCAGCAACAGCTTGGGAGAAGCTCAAGGCCACCGAAAATGGAGCATCATCGGGCATATGACCTGAAAGTGTATATTTGCCGGCAACAAACTTGAGCACTACTTTATAGCCAGCGGAACTAGCAGCAGCAACCGGCTTAGACACTGTGTCTTTAACAACCCCAGCCGGTTTTTCTTCTTCAACTTTGTCTTTGCGAACAACCGGAGGTTGAATCGTCAAAACAATATCGTTGCCAGAAAAGGTCGCTTTACCAGTGACATTCTGAGTAAAGAAAGCTGGCAGTGAGCTAAACAATTCTGTTGCCTCGGGCATTCCTTCAACCAACTGAAAACCCTTAAACCACAATGTGCCGCTGGTACGGTCAGCACCAATCAGTACTAGCGACTTAGGTCCAGTGGCAGGGTGCACTAATGGATGCACAGGAGGGTGCACAGGAGCATGAACAGGTGGATGATGAGCGCCCTTAGCAGCACCTGGCTTCAAGGCTGCGGCCGCTGGGGCAATAGCCAAACCGACAATTCTCGCCTCACGAAATGCCACATTCTGAGGTAATGGCACAGCAGTAGTGCGAGCAGGCGTCTGAAAAATTACAGCATGGCTTTCTACAATGCGGGGAAAGCTCCAAATGTGGAAATTGCCAATACCAGTCTCGCTCACTTTCACTTTGAATTCGGAAAGAGACGGATTGGCAGCAATTATTTGAGCTGGTTCAGCACTGACAAACTGAGGCAGAGCAAGCAAGTCTCGCAAGTAGGTGGCATAGCGGGCCCAGCTGAGGTCATCGGCAGCGGCGCGATAATCACTGGCTAATTGAGCAAGATTAGCTGCCGCTAGAGAAACTGTAGGCGTTGTTGCTGCAGTTTTCTCTCCAGCTTCGGGTAAAGAATGTTCTAGACCGTGGGCACAAGGTGCAGCAAGCTGACAGACCAAAGCTAGAGGCAGCGCAGACCCCGATAGAAATGAAAGCGACAGGTTTTTTCTCATATTCACGAAGATAACCATTCTTACTAAATTACTGGGAATTTTAACCGCTTGACCTCAGAAAACGTAAGCCAGAAACCCTAAGCAATTTCAGTGATTGGGTTGATTACAAACGGCGGGATGGCCGCCGAAGATAAAACTTTTGACTAATATGCGATTTCTCGCTCAAAACCGTGGGAATCCTCCCATGGTCCCCATGGACAAGCGTCGACCCCGGCTGTAGATTGAAAGAACGGCTTTCAAGGACTCACAAATGTCATCCCTCGAATTCAGATCTTCAGAACCACTCGACCAGGCAGCTAGCCAGGTTAACTCAGGATCAGATTCGATTGCCCGCGAAGTGCAGAACCAATTTTCATCAGTGGCATCGGTGGGCAAAGACGCTGCCATGGCAGCAATGCCCGGCACTGACGCCATGGCTGGCCTGGGTGCCATACCACCAGGTGGAGAGCAAGCAGTTTCTCCGCTAATCAATATGATTACAAAAATGCCTGGTCACATTGGTCTATTTAGCAGTTTCTTTGAAGCTCTCGGAGCCTTCTTCGGCCCACAACTTGAAGCTTTAAGCCAAATTGGCACCCATCTAGGCATG
This sequence comes from Flavobacterium psychrophilum, assembly GCA_943367505.1. Taxonomy (GTDB): domain Bacteria; phylum Cyanobacteriota; class Vampirovibrionia; order Obscuribacterales; family Obscuribacteraceae. Next base: position 2,031 of record CALRJJ020000655.1, read on the forward strand.
ACCCTTGGCCTAGATCACTCACTATTAGGCAATCTGGGTGGCAATCATTTGGCCTCGGCCCTTAACGCTTTCAAACCTGAGCACCTTGGCCTCAACCTCTCACTGCTTCCCGGCAATGCTCCCTTCTTCGGTCAAATCGGTGGAATCGGGGGTCATTTACCTGGTCACTTAAGTGGCAGCTTCAACTCCGATTTGCTCTCTAATAAATTAAACACTTCTCTTGGACAAGGCGAACCTTTCTCCCAGCAGGCCTTTGGCCGCAACGCTCTTAATGTCAGTGGCTCTGGCAATATGGCTAAGCTGCAATTTGAAGGTCAAGGACATCTATCGGGCCCAGGCCTGTCAGCCAATACGCCAGGGGCTCAGATTGCCGGTAATAACAGATTATTCAGCGATAGCATTGGCAGCGCTGGCCACAATCTCAACGCCCAGAGCATGGCTCAATCACTACCGATGCAGACACCAAGCACTGCTTCACTTAATGTCGGCAGCTCCACTTTTGGTGAGCCGATTAACAATGATTTGCTCGCTATGGGCAACCAATCTGATTCATTCCAGTCAACAGTAGGCAGTGCCAAACCAAGCTTAGACACAGTCAAAGGCGGCGCTGAAAACCTGGGTGGGCTGAAAGCCAAATCACTGAGCTTAGATGGTAGTAATGGTAACCTCAAGGCCGATAGCCTGGGTGACAAAGTCGTAGCCAAACATGATGCAGTGAGTGCAAAGGCAGATCATGCTGTAAAACATGATGCTGTCAATCACAAAGTTGAGCACGCCAAGCCTGAAGCCAAAGCCGAAGCCCGCACTCACAAAACCTTCGACCGCGCTTCTCATTCTGTTAAAACCAGCAACCACCACGCTAATCAGACAGCTAAGGCGCCGGTTAACAATAAGCCTCAAGTTGAAGCTCAACAGCAACAATTAAACCCACAACAGCAGTTCGAGCAGCAGCAGCTAGAACAGCAGCAACAAATGCAACAACAGCAAGAAGTTGCTCAAAACAACCAACCTTTAGAGCAGGGCCAACAAGCTCAAGCAGCTAATAACCTCGAGCCGCGCAGCTATACAATTCGCTCTGGAGACAATCTTTGGAATATTGCCAAAGATAACCTCGGCGATGCCACAAAGTGGAACGACATCTATAAGATGAATGCCGATGTATTGGGCGCTAATCCAGAGTTGATCAGACCAGGCACCACTATTCAATTACCTGGCAGCCAAGCCGATATTGCTTCGGCCGCAACTCCTGGCGCAGCCGGTCAGTACACAGTGCAATCGGGCGATACCCTGTGGGATATTGCTCATGATCAACTGGGTGATGCCACAAAATGGGGAGATATCTACAAGGCCAATAGCGAATTGATTGGTTCAAATCCTGGCATGATTCACCCTGGCCAACAACTTTCATTAGGTACGGTTGACCCTTCAAATCAATTAGCCAGCTCCGCTGGCGCTGGACAGACTCTCGCT
>CALRJJ020000656.1:0-3496 GCA_943367505.1 Flavobacterium psychrophilum
AAGAGACTACGGATTTTCAGTATCAGAACACCTGCTTGAACTATTTGGCATCTGCCAGAGCTGTGAGCTAGGTAAAACTTTAGACAATACAGATAGGAGATAGAAGATGAGGATTGCATTTCTTGGTAAAGGCGGAGCCGGTAAAACCACCACTTCTTCTGGATTCATTCAATATTTAGCCAAGCGCTTTCCCTTTGTAGTGGCTGTAGACGCAGATCTCAATGCCCACTTACAGAGTGCTCTCAATTTGAAAGGTGAGACCAAACAATTGGGCTTGCACTTTGATGAAGTCACCGACTACCTCAAAGGCTCAAGAAGCGATGTTGGCGACAGACCAATGATTGGCACCACTCCACCGGCAGTGGGTTCTAATTTCATCACAGCCAAAGCTAATGACCCCTTCATAGAAAAGTATGCTCTAAAAGATGGCAACATCGCCCTGCTTACTGTTGGTACCTACCAACAAGAGGATGTCGGTGGCTCCTGCTATCACGAAAAGCTCAAAAGTCTCGCTGGCATATTCCACCACATGCTAGATACACAATCTGACTTAGTTGTAGCTGACACAACAGCAGGCACCGATAACGTTGCTACATCGCTTTCGTTTGCTTACGATATCAATGTCTTTGTCTCAGAACCCACTGAAAAATCAACTCAAGTATTCCTTGACTTCGAAGAAATTGCACCACAATTTGCTGATCGCACCTACGTTGTCGGCAACAAAGTGGACGGCGAAGAAGACGCTGAATATATCAAAGAGAGAGTTGGCGCCGACAAATATCTAGGTTCAATACCTTTCTCTCGCAACCTCAAGCGCTTTGAGCAAGGTGAAGAAGAAGCCATCCTCGATTTCCAAAAAGAACAAGAGGCGACCTTTGATAATATTCTCGCCCTCTGGCAAGAAAAAGCTAGCAAGCGCGATTGGACAACCTACCTTGAGCGTTTGAGAAAAGCATTCAAATGGGATTGCGAGCGTTGGTACTCAGACTACTACAAAGCCGACTTACTGAGCGGCATGGACCAAACTTTCACTTATGAGCAAGCTCTAAAAGACAAAGGCCTGACTGTCAAGGAAAGAGCCCTAGTCTAATTTATGACGCAAATCTCGAAGATATCACGCCGGAGAAGCTCAGATTATCTGCAGTCAATGCGACTGTGGAGTAATTTCTTTGCTGTCTCTGGCGCTGAGATTGCGGCTATTGAAAAGCAAACCAGCTTGGCTGACAAGAACATACTTGAGCTTGGCTGCGGCAACGGCCGACTTTGCTACCAACTGGCACCACTAGCAAAAAGAGTGACCGGAGTAGACCCAGACGGCCGCTTGGTGCAGTTTGCTGCAGAGTATGCCAGCCGCAATAACATCAACAATCTGACCTTTATGGAAATGGCAGCTGAGACTCTCGCCTTTGATGATCACTGCTTTGATGTGGTGATCATGCCCTGGATGCTCCATCTCGTCAAAGATAGAGAAGCCGCTCTCAAAGAAGCGAAGCGTGTTCTCAAGCCCAAAGGTCATCTCTTTATTTTCGGCCTCTATGGTGATTGCGACTACGATCGCATCGCCAGACGCTTTGTGCCATCAAGAGAACGAGAACTGGATGCCACTGAAATTTATGAAGGCCCCTTGGAGCGCATTTTTACAGAGTATCAAAAAGACGAAATACCCTACGAAGAAACCGACTACTCTTTTGTTTTTCCTGACTGTGGCGTCACCGCTGAAGCCTTCACCTTTGCCTTTAGCAACTGGTACGAAACTAACCTCACCGAAAAAGACCAAGCCCGGCTTAGACATGTTATTCAGCACTACAGAAAAGGCAATCACATTCAACTGCGCACCCGTGGCGCTCTTTATTCAACCCAAAACCGCAATAACTAGAGAATAAAAATGTCAATTGATTTTGAGCGCGCCCGTCAAGAAACCCTGCAGTATCACAAGGCTTATTACAGCCGCTTCAAATTGTTTGAGAAAGACTCATGGTTAGAAAACCCAGACCAGCCGCTGATGCGCTTACTCGATTATCTTGAGGGCAAAATTGAAATTTTAGACCTAGGCTGTGGCGTTGGTCGCAATGCTATTCCTATGGCACAGGCGCTGCAAAAGAGCAATAAAACTGCCACCATAACAGCGGTTGATGTACTGGCTGAATCTATTGATTTACTGAAAGAGTACGCCAGCACCTACAAGGTCGAAAGTATAATTGAGGCTGTACTGGCTGACAACGATGTGTTTATGATCGAGCCAAACAAGTACGATTTAATTGCGGCAATCTCTACTCTAGAGCATTGCCAGGGCAAGAACAAAGTGGCAAAACTAATGGCGGCCATTGCTCGTGGCACCAAGAGTGGTGGCTTTGTGCGCATCGAGATGACGACAAACCGCAGAGTAACAGACACTAGTACAAATGAGCCAGTGCCTACTTTTGTAGAGACTCCGTTAGACGGCGAAGAAGTGCAAGAAATGCTTCAAGCCAAAGATACTTTTGCTGGCTGGAATATCATATCTTTGACAGTTGACCCCTACGAAGAAGAACTAGCCAAAGAAGACCGCACCGTTCACTGGTGCTCCACACAAATCAACTTCACAGCGCAAAAGCCCTAGCAGAAAGACTTCAGCTAGGGCTGAAGAATGGCTCCAGAGAACAATACTTGGCCGGTACCGCTATCGGCTATCGACATTAGAAATGGCCGGTTAACAATCATATCGACTGGGGGTAGGTTAGCACCAGGAGCTGCTCCCCAACCGGCTCCTGCAATGGTAGCGGCTGCAACTTCTGTACCGCTTTCATCAACAGTAAGCTTGGCAGCGTGTTTGATAAACGATACTTGCAAATTAGGAGTAATCAAAGACAAGTCGCAAGTTGGGCTAAAGAGATCGCGCATTCCTAACTGCGATAAAGCGGCATTGAGATTGCAGTCAAAGCCAATCTCCATGCGCGGCAGCTTCAAATTGACATTAGTTGGAGCATATGAAATCGCAGGTGAAATCGGATTCTTTATGTACTCAATACAATGTCCAAATGAACGCCCTAACTTGGGCAGAACAATTTGCATAAAGTAAGGTGATTGCTTGTAAGGCAACTTGATTATCTGAGCATTCTCATCTTCTTTGTAGCCAAAATTAGCAGTCGTATTCATCATCATGACATTCTTAGAACCAGAGCCCACAAGATAGAAGGGCTCTTCTCTCGTTAGCTCAGCTTGGAACTTCGTCTGCCACTGGGCAAAGAAGTAAATGGCATTAGTAATGGCAAAAGCAGACGCAGGCGAAAACTCACCCGGGTCGACTATTTTGGTTATTTTGCCGTTGGTGGCATTTTCTGCCCAAAAGTTTATTTGCTCGACAGATTCGGGAGAAGCAAAATCGACCCCATATAGAGAGGCTGAGTAAGACTCTACAGCACTATTGACGAAGTCTTCATGGCAGCGCACCCCTTGGCCGAACCAGAGAGCTGATGCAATTGAAACTTCGTGGTCAGGTTTGCTCATGACCAGATAA
>CALRJJ020000657.1:0-3495 GCA_943367505.1 Flavobacterium psychrophilum
TCGCCGTACTTGAGGGAGCAGTAAATGTTTTTCGCACTGACGAAAATCTCCCTAAGTTAGCCCAGGCGCTTTTGCGCTTAGGCTCTGCTCAAGCTGATAGTGGCAATTTCACTGAAGCACAGCGTCTGCATACTGAGGCTGCCAATACGGCCTATAAGGAAAAAAACGTAGACGATTATTTAACAGCACTATACGAATTTGCCTATGACCAATATCTTGCTGGTAATACTGATAAAGCTCTGAATAAGTTTGTCGAAGTGGCAGCAAAGCTTAAAGGCACAAAGCTGCAAGACAAAGACTTGCTGGCTGATTGTAATAACTCTATTGCTCTTTGTTATCGCGCCCAGGGGCAAGCTGAAGCGGCAGTGCAGTTCTATCAGAAAGCGGCTGAGAACTACCGTGCTAGTGGTAATAAGGTTGGCGAGGCTTCAGCTGAGAATAGCATCGCTTGTGTTTACCTCGACCAGCAAATCAAGGGCTCTGACTATTTAACTCAATACAAAAAAGTAGTGAGTTTGCTTGAAGCGACAAGCGCAAAAGAAAAAGCTACTGGCGCCTACAGACGTCTAATTGGCTTTGTTGACTATAACTACGCCCAATATTTAGTGAAGCAAGATAAATATGATCTTGCTCTAGCAAGCTATCAGAAGGCCCTAGCTGACTTCACCGCTAGTGGTGACCGCAAAGGCCAGGTGCGTACATATATTGGCCTTGGCCTGTGTAAATTAGTACAGGGTACCAAGTCGAACAATAAGGCTGATTTAGAGCAGGCTATTGTCTATTATCAGAAGGCTGAACCTTTGGCTGCAGCAGTATCACTGCTAGAAGGTGAGTGGGATTGCGCCATTGGTCAGGGCTCAGCACTGCGCTTACTTGGTCAATGCGCTAAAGCTGAAAGTAAACTGCGCCAGGCCATTACCCTTTTTGAAAAAGAAAAAAGCCAATATTCTCGTGATGACTCCAAGACTTTCACTCTTGATTTGCGCGGTAGTTCGTTCGAACAGTTAGTCGCCCTCTTGTTTGAGCAAAAGCGTTTTGAAGAAGCCCTTGAGATTGCCGAAAGAGGCAGAGCTAGAGCTTTTCTCGATTTACTTGAAGGGCGCCGGCAAAATGTCTTTGCTGGTGAGACAGTTTCGCCTGGCCCAGCTCCTACCAAGGCTGGTCAACCGAATAGCCAAACTTCACTAGCTTCTTCTTCTCCTTCAGAGTCTTCGATGCGTGGTGTGCAAGTGCTGCCACGGGAGTTTACTGCTATTGATTCCGCCCATGGTTTGTCCCTTGAAACTGCCCTGTCACCAGTTAACGCCAAGGCTCCAGATCTGAAAGAGCTAAAGGAACTGGTTAAGGCCTCCCATGGATACGTTCTTGAGTATTTCGCTGCCGGCGACAAGCTCTACATCTGGCTCGTCAACCCCCAGGGTGAAGTTGACATTGCTACCGTGTCAGCCGTAAGCCATAAGGAGTTAGTGCAGAAGGTCACAGCTGCTTATCAGGCCATTATTACTCCACCTAAATCGATTACTGATTTGCTTGCTTCTAATCAGCGCAGACAACAGTACTTGATTGATCTCTATAAGATTCTGATCGAGCCTGTGAAGGCTAAGTTGCCTAAAAACGCTGAAGATGTCATCACTGTGATACCACAAGCTGAGCTCTTTAAAGTTCCCTTTGCTGCTCTAACAGACTCCTCAGGACGATTGTTGATTGAAGATCATACTCTGGCTGTAGTACCGGCCATTGGTGTCTTTAGAGCAACGCAAAAGTTAGCAGCAGATCTGCCGGCTGGTAACGATAGCCTTTTTGCCTTTGGTAATCCAAAAATCAATATAGTTTCAGGTCTTGGTGCTTTGCCCTATGCTGAGCGTGAAGTGAAGAAGATTTCTGAACTTTTCGGCGCCGATAAGTCATTTGTCAAAATCGGCATTGAGGCAACCAAGAGCACACTGCGCCAGAACGCTGCTAAGAGTAGTGTGATCCATTTAGCCACTCACGGTTTAATTGATGAAGAGCGGCCGATGGATTCTGCTGTCTTGCTTGCCACCACTGGTGATGATGATGGTATTCTTTCTGTTAAAGATATTCTGCAGCTGCCGCCTTTGAAGGCAAAATTAGTAACGCTATCAGCCTGCCAGACTGGTCGCGGTAAAATCACAGGAGACGGCGTAGCTGGGCTTTCACGGGCATTTATTATTGCCGGTACGCCGTCTGTGCTAGTAACCCTATGGAATGTCGATGACGTTATGACCGAATATCAAATGGAAGCTTTCTACCGTGAGTATCTTAAAGGCGAGCACAAAGCCCGCGCATTGAGAGATGCTCAACTAAAAACAATTGCTTTCATGGAGAAGGGTCTGATTGTTTCAGGACCTGCCGGTGCTGTTAAAATTCGTGCCAATCCTCGCTATTGGGCTGCTTTTCAGTTGATTGGCGATAGCCAGTAACAAACTAGTTAATTTTCTTTGGCCTGGCTACCTGACGAATGCGTAGTTTCCCCACTGGATTGCCACTTTTTCGCCACAGCCCTGCCATAAGCTCAGTTCACGAGGTCGCAGTGACTGAGCTATTCAATTTTCTATCTATCCTAAGGAGTATCGACTATGCCTGTAGAGAACTTTGAAAGAGAAGCAAAAATTCAAACGGCTGATCATAGTCAGGGTCTTCTATCAGATTTTTGGTCTAGCTTTCAAAAGGGTGGAGCTGATGAAATTGAGTACAACAAAAGCCATTCGGAAGCTGCCATTATGCGAGCTGGTATGGCGGCTGGTGTTGGCTATATCACTGCTGGCAAAGAGAGAACGAGTAGCAGTGCCACCAAATTTGCTGCGCTTTGTGGAATGACCATTAGTGCCGGGCACTTTGTTGCTCCTGACCATTTAGAAGACATGGCAGCGAAAAACAATACTCATAGCCGGTTAGGTTATCTCTCTGGTCGCTTTGTTGCTGATGCTGTTCCCACAATTGCTCTCACTACTGCGGCAAACAAAGCGAGTTGGAACATGAAAGGTGAACGTGAAATAGCAGCGATAATTGATCGTACTGAATTTAAGTGGGGCGTTCACAAAATCACGCATACAGAATCTGCCGTTAGCCCAGTGTTTAAGCAAGAGCGGGCTGAATCACTGTTTAAATTTTTGGAGAAGCGCGGACAACCAGAGAAGTTTGAGGGAGCCGTGGCCAAGCTGGCGCAACGTCAAGAGCCATTGAATGTCTCGGTAATCGCTCGAGAACAAGGGGGTAGTGTTAGTGTTTACAATAGACCATTCCTGTCGGGTTCTCCTGTAACTAGAGAAGTGCCAGTCTTTAATCCCGATGAACTAGTCTTGAAAGCAAAGGCTCAAGTGGCCTTAAGAGATCTCAAAGGCTATAACGTATTTTCAGACCATTGGTGAGCAGTTGAATCATTTGAATAGAAAAAGGAGTTTTAGGATTGAAGAAGGATTTTTATGCTGCTTTCTTGATGCTGGTGATCTTTTCTGTTACCAGCTCAGCCTGTAG
>CALRJJ020000658.1:0-3494 GCA_943367505.1 Flavobacterium psychrophilum
GCCCAAGAAAGCAAATCGCCCCAGATCTCGAAGCTCTAGCAGCACGACCATCAAATGAAGAGGCCCTGCGAAAGAGTATCTACAAAGTTCTCAAGCAGCATCTTGATACAAGTTCCAAAAGTTAGACACAGCAAATCAAGTGGCAGTCCTTAAATTTGCCTGCATCTGAGCCTATCGACAATTTCGCAGGCACTTTTCTCTCCTGTATGCGTCAACGCCGCATATTAGCGTTCAAGGAGAAGCGAGATGAAACTGGTAAGACTCAACCATGTACAAAGTGCTGAGATCGTGACTGAATATGGCTTTAACCCAATGCACATTAGCCACGTCAAGCCGAATCTCGTCAACGCTGATGAAACCGAGATTAAACTTGTAGACGTGGCACTGGCATTAAAAGTGCAGGGCTCCTGTGCTGAAGTGATGGCTAAAATAGAAGCGGCTCTCGCCAATAATTAAAGGTAAAAGTGGGGTTGTTATCGAGACTTAGCAAGAAGGGCGCCTTCTGCTGTCTTCAATTTGCATTGGGGGCAGGAATTGTTCGTAGCGGCCAAGACTTCTCTGATGGCTCTCTACGTATGAATTGATAGCACGAATTTCTTTGGGCGAAAAATCAGTTATTGAAAATTGAGTTCTGGGATTAGCAAGACTCGCTTCCATATTATTTAGCCACTTAGTCACGGCTCTTTCATCTTGTTCAACTCTGCTTGAACTGTGCCGTTCGGAACGCTGATGTGACATGGGAATTGCCTCCAGGGGTAGATGTTCGCCAGTAGATTACAACCAGGCACCAACGGCCCAGAACTGCATAATAAAGAGCAAAAGTTACGGGGTTATAACTAGCCCTGACCTATTGCTCACTATCCTTTTGAGATATCCGGAGTGGGCCAGCCTATTCCGTTGGCAACCAGTGCTCCAATTAACTGTTTGGATTGAAGATTGCCACAGGCTGGTTCATGGGACAATAGCAATCTTGTAAGTTAGACATCATTTTGCTCTTCTTCAGAGGTCGGTCATGGTGACATTCTCGGTTGGCTTTCTCTGCATTCTTATCTCGGTAGCCCTTGCCATCATCTGTATGATGTTTGTACGCCGCCGCTTCGATATTCAAGAGCTGCGTCTCAACCATGATGTGGCCGACCCACTTTTGTCAGTTGTCGGCACTCTCTTCTCCATTCTCCTTGGCTTTTTGGTGGCGGGAGCAATGCAGCGCTTCGATGAGGCTAGAGTAAACGTTCAAGAAGAAGCTGGCGCATTGGCCGACGTATTCAGAGGCGCTGAAGGTTTGCCACCGGCAATCAGAGATTCACTACAGAAGAGTTGCGAAGACTATGCGGCCATCGTCATAGACGAAGAGTGGAAGCTGATGACCGACAAGAAGGCGAGCGCAAAAGCCTGGGCCACCTACGGAGACATCTGGCGTGTTTCTGTCACTTACAACCCAGATAATGAGGGAAGGAGCAATGTTCACCAGGCTATTCTGGCTGCTATCTCTCGACTCGGCAACTACCGCACTTTGCGTTTTGCCGCCATGAACAATCAGTTGCCCTTTGGCATGTGGCTTGTGGTTTTTGCCGGTGGTGGTGCCACAATTGCGTTCACCTATTTCTTTGAAGTAAAAAATGAGAAGACTCAGATAATCATGACCGGACTCGTGGCTACGGTAATGGCCTTGAATATTTTTCTTCTGGCCAACTATGACTATCCTTTTTCAGGAGACGTTATCGTTAGCCCTACTGCATTCAGTCTCGATCGTGAATTATTTGACAAGTTCATTCAGCAGAGAAAGCCTAGTCTTTGAGTCTTTTTGTCACACCCGGAGGAACAACTATGAACAAGAATACGATTTGTCTTTGGTACAACCACGACGCTGAAGAAGCTGCTCAGTTCTACTCCCAAACATTTCCAGACAGTAAGGTCGGGGCAGTACACCGGGCACCATCTGATTATCCTGGCGGTAAGGAAGGTGACGTGCTCACAGTGGAGTTCACGGTCTGCGGCGTGCCCTGCATTGGGCTCAACGGCGGAGATGTGTTCAAACACGACGAGGCCTTCTCTTTTCAAATTTCTACAGATGATCAAGAAGAGACTGACCGTTATTGGAACGCTATTGTTGGCAATGGTGGATCTGAGAGCGCTTGCGGTTGGTGCAAAGACAAATGGGGGCTGTCATGGCAGATAACTCCTCGCGTCTTGATCGAGGCCATGGCCCAAGGCGGTGATGTGGCCAAGCGAGCCTTCGAAGTGATGATGGATATGGGTAAAATTGATGTAGCCAAGATCGAGGCGGCCGTGCGCGGCTAAAGAATAGAAGTTAGCGTGAAAATGATAGCGTATAGAAATTAGCGAATACAAGTTAGAGAATTGAGGTTAGCTGGGTGAGTATGTTTGATCCTTATGAGCCGCAAGACTTAAACGATGAGGGGTGCGCTCCACCACACCTGAACAAACGCATCGCAGGAAAGTATCTGATTCAAAAGATGGTCGGCTCTGGCTCATCAGCCAGGGTCTATTCAGCTAAAGTCTATCCCGGCAATACCATGGTGGCAATCAAGCTTCTGCGGGCGCACAGCAGCACGGCCATAGGTCAGGAGATGCTGGCACAAGAAGGGCTAGCGCTTATGGACGTCGATCACCCTTGCTTTGTTAAAGTGCATGATTTTGGTGAAAGCGAAGAGGGCGAGGGTTTTCTTGTAATGGACCTGCTCGACGGCTGCACACTAAAGAAGATACTGAGAGACTTTCACAGCATCCCGCTCGATAAGGTGCTCGATCTTAGCTTGCAGCTACTCGACGCCCTGATCCACTTGCACGATGTCGGCATCATTCACGCGAGCTTCAAACCCTCAGACATTATGGTGCTAGATGGCGAGCGCTTATCAAAGATGAAACTTATCGATCTCGACTCAGTTGTTCATCCTAGAGCGCCCCATCTACATGCGAGAACCTTGCTTACAGAGGGAGCTATTGCTCACTACATGAGCCCAGAGCAAGCGGAAGAAAACAATGTCGACAAACGTTCAGACGTTTACAACTTTGGTATCGTTCTTTATGAGATGGTGGCAGGTCGCTTGCCCTTTGATGGCAATTCGGTTGTCGAAGTCTTCAACAATAAAGCAGCCGATAAACTAGTTCCACTCTCTGAAGCCAGGCCCGACCTCGCTAACGGAGAGCTGGAGCGTATTTTGAAGAAGTGCCTGCAGGCAGACCCGGCTAGGCGCTACCAAGATCTTGTACACCTGCAAAAAGATGTGCAGCACTTACGCGAAAAAACTCCAACCACAGAAGAGCATCAAGTTGACACCCGCTGCTGGAAGACTCTTCCCCGCAGTGCTTATGCCGATAAGCAAAAGCCTGACGTTCACACCTGGATAGCAGGAATCAAAAAGCTCATAGGTGGAAGGAAATAAGTAAGTTAAAATATCCGAGAAGCAGGGAGTAAGAATGCAAAAGTGGTATTTGGCGGTATTTAGTGTGCTTTCTCTTGTCACCTTGAG
>CALRJJ020000659.1:0-3490 GCA_943367505.1 Flavobacterium psychrophilum
CCTGATCACTATTCTTGTATTTTTCATCTACATTGTGCGCATTATGGTGGTGGATATTCTCACTGGTGAGGTCAACTCTAATCGCATCTGTGGCGGTGCGTGTGTCTACATTCTTATTGGTTTTTGTTTTGCCTTAATTCATATGATGATTGCTATTAACAATCCCTATGCGTACAAAGACAATATAAAAGCCGACGAGACTTCAATCGAGCATCAAGAGCGATACCCTCTGCTAATTTATTTCAGCTTCTGCACTCTCTCGACACTCGGCTATGGCGATGTGGTGCCTCTGAGCCGCTCTGCTCGGGCTTGCTCCTGTCTAGAAGCCCTCTGTGGACAGCTATATCTAGCTATTTTGGTAGCGCGCTTGGTTGGCATGCACACTGCAGTTAAAGCGGAGCCCAAGCGCCTAGAAGCTGAGCGCCAAATTGAAATTGAGAGTGCTCAATAGCTAGTTAGTCTATTTAGTTAAGCCGGGTGTTAGCTGGCTTTCGCTCTTTGCGGCCGGTTGAACCGACAAAGAAGCTTGAGTGTATTCTTTGAATGCATCAAGAATCTTTGTGTGGAATGTTTCAGTAGCCGAAATTTGCCTGCGAATGTTGCTGGCTTCTGGCGTGCCTGGCCGCACTGATGCGGTGCTGGCGTAGAGCGTTTTCAACTCTTGCTCAATGATGTCATCAACAATATCGCAAGCCTTAGAAATAACATGCTCTGATGATCTTGCCGCGCCGCCAGTTGCCGCATCAGTTGCCGCTTCAGGGGCTTTCTTGCTGTCGCCTGGTTGCTGGTAACCAACTGCTACGTTTTCACCAAGAGTAGGACCCTTGTCGTTGCTGAAGAGTTCAGCTTCGGTCATGACACCGCTCGATACTCTGATTAAATCACCAAAAAGTTCTTTAGCTAGAGGAGGGATGGAGGTGAGGTTTGTTGCTTCTTCGCCAATTTTCCAAGCGATACTGCCGCCACTATTAGTGGTGCGCTCAATTAGCATAAGGTGAGGCATTTCGTCTTCGCCAACCGAATCGTTGTCAAAGGCCATAACCATTGATGAAGGCACAACGAAGACAGCGATTTTGCTATCGTGGCCGCGCACGATCATTGCCCAATCTCTTGTTGTTAGGCGACATTTGTAAGTTTTATCAACAGGTCTATACCAAACATCTTCGTCACGCTTTTCGAATAATTTGGGCTTCTCATAAGAGACGTAAAGATTGGTGCCGACCGCCTTCTTGTTAAATTCGTAGGCCAGTTCAATAAACTGTTCGCACAAGAGGTCAATCCACTTGTTTACATCATCAAAGGCCGTGGCAGCTGCTGCTTGTACTTCTACTGGTTTCTCAACATTGGCAGGAACCAAGCCGTTGAGCCAGCGACCTGTCTCTTGGCCGCGTTTTGCTTTAAGGGCGTTAAAAATCTCTTTTGAATTTGGGTCAATAGCCATATCTGGGGCCAACTCTTGAGCGCGCGCCCTAGCTTCTTGCATGCGCGACTCTTCTGCCTCTTGGTTTCTTTTGAGGGCGAACTTACCGGATGCCCAGAGATCATTAAAACGACCCATGTCTTTACCGCCTGTTTGTTGAAAAAGCTGACTTATAATACACTTATCTGGCTATATAAGAAATAAGGTTGAACCATGGAAGATGACAGCACCAAAAAAGTCAGTATCGAAAAGAAATACTGTCCGCAGTGCTTCCAGCAGTATGAAGGGTTCATAGAAAATTGCCCGCAAGACCAGACAGTCTTGAGAGGGCCAAAAAACGACCCCTGGATTGGTAAAACCTTTGCCGACCGTTACATTATCGAGTCTGTTCTAGGCCTCGGTGGCATGAGTGTTGTCTACAAGGCAAAACACAAGCTGATGGATAGAACAGTCGCTATCAAAATGATGCACAATGTTTTGAAGCAAGATGTCACTGCCCTCGAACGCTTCAAGCTTGAGGCCCAGGCCGCTAGTTCGCTTAGTCACCAAAATGTAATTACTGTTTATGACTTCGGGGTAACTCCTGATGGCGAACCGTTTTTCGTCATGGATTGCCTTGAGGGCGAGAGCTTAAAAGACCTAATTGAGCGCAAAGGCCGTATCGCTTACGACCGGGCCCTGTCTATATTTAAGCAAATTTGTGAAGGACTGGAAGCTGCTCACAAGCGTGGCATTGTTCACCGTGACTTGAAGCCCGCCAATGTCATCGTTACTAAACAAGATGATGGCTCCGAGCATGTTCGATTGGTTGATTTTGGTATTGCCAAGATGCTCAAGCAAGATGGGCGGCAGCAACAGCAGTTGACCAAGACCGGTGAGGTTTTTGGTAGCCCGATTTACATGAGCCCAGAGCAGTGTCTTGGCAAAGATATTGATGCCCGGTCCGATATCTATGCCCTGGGTTGTTTGATGTATGAAACCCTTTCGGGAGAGCCGCCTTTTCTTGGCAATGGTTTCCTTGAGACCATGAACATGCATGTTGGCGATAAAGCCAAGCCTCTAACTGAAGTTGTGCCTGATGCCAATCTGCCGGCTGAGTTGGTTGAAGTAATTAACCGCTGCATGGAAAAAGATCCTGAAGCTCGTTTTCAGAATGTTGGTGAAGTGCGCGATACTCTGGTTTATATAACCACAGCTCTATTGGGCTCAAGTCGTACTCATATATCGAGTATCAGTGCCGCTCGTCCGCCAGTTGCTTCGCCGGCGAAAAAGGTTCCGGTTGCTACTATTGTTGCAACTGTGTCTGGGTTACTGCTGGTCGGGGCAGTTTCGTTTCTAGCGTTGTGGCCGGGACCCGAAGACGATCGTGGTACCCCCCTCGATAAAGTTATCTGGCAGATCACAATGTCATTGGTTGACGGTGCTGTTAATCGCAAAGATTATCCAGCAGCAGAAAACACGTTGATTTTCGCTGAGTCGAAGGCTCGTGGCTTCGGCGATAACCGAGCTCGCTTAATGTCAACACTTAAGGCTAAAAGCGATCTCTATGACGCATGGGAAGGTCATGCAGAGGCTCTAGAGAAGACCAATCTTGAAATTACCAGCATTGAGCTGTCGCGGGTTAGTGCTGATGCCAAAATGCTCGGTGAGATGCTTGACGAAGTAGGTTCGACCGCTGCTTCTTCTGTGCAAGAAAGCCAATCACAGCTGCGTTTCGAAGCGCAAATTCCAAGAATTCTTTCTACCGCTGTTAAGTTAGCTGGTAGAAACATGTCTATAGAAGAAGATGCGCTGCTCACGAAAGCACTTGCTGTATCTAAGAAAAAACTTGGCAAAGATTCAGTGCAAACAGCCAGAATCTCATTGCTCCTATCTGATTGTTATGCAGATCAAAGACGATTTGATCAAATGCGGCCCTTGCTAGTTGCTGCGGTGGAAGTTTATAAAAATAAGTCGGATGTTTATCCAGCCGAGTATGCAAAGTCACTAGCTAAGCTCGGGCAGTTTGATGTTGATCGCACTGATATGGCCAAAGCTAGTCCAGAATTAGAAGAAGCTCTGAAAATTGCT